>JAYUEU010000112.1:0-12131 GCA_043739065.1 Synechococcales cyanobacterium
TCCGGCCATGTTGGTCGCGATCGTCACTTGGCCTTTGCGTCCGGCTTGGGCAACGATTTCCGACTCCCGTTCCACATTTTCGGGTTTTGCATTCAGCAAGTTATGGGGAATATTGCGTTCCGATAGCAACCTAGACAGCACTTCAGATTTACTAACACTGGTAGTCCCGACCAAGACCGGACGAGCCGTATTGGTGTTCATCGCCGCACATTCGTCCGCGATCGCTGTCCATTTCGCATCCTCAGTTTTATAGACCACATCCGACACATCCTTCCGGGAAATGGCTTGGTTGGTAGGGATGGTTGTGACTTCGAGTTTATAGATTTTTTCAAACTCAGCTTCTTCAGTCTTTGCTGTTCCCGTCATGCCGCCCAGCTTCGGATAGATCAAGAAGAAGTTCTGATAGGTGATGCTAGCCAGAGTTTGGGTTTCATTTTGAATCTCCACATTCTCCTTGGCTTCGATCGCTTGGTGCAGTCCATCACTCCAACGACGACCGGGCATCCGACGACCCGATGACTCATCAACAATGACCACCTCGCCGTCCATCACAATGTAATTGACATCGGTCAGGAACAACTCTTTAGCCTTGATAGCATTAAATATATAGTGCGCCCAAGGATCTTGCGGATTAAACAAATCCGTCACGCCCAACGCCCGTTCAGCCTCAATAAATCCTTCGTCCGTCATCAAGACATTACGTTGCTTCTCGTCCACTTCATAATGTTTGTCCCGGACTAAATCTTTGGCAATTTGGGATGCGCCTTTGTACTTCTCGGCTGGACGATCGAGCGGTCCTGAAATAATCAGCGGTGTACGAGCTTCGTCAATCAAAACTGAATCTACTTCGTCAATCACACAATAGTTGAAGGGCCGCTGCACCACTTCCTGCATGGAACTCGCCATGTTGTCGCGCAGATAGTCAAAGCCCAATTCGCTGTTGGTCGCGTAGGTGATATCGCAGGCATAGTTGCGTTGGCGCTCGTCTGGAGTCATGTCCTGTTGGATTAGCCCGACGTTCAAGCCTAGAAATCGGTGAACTTGGCCCATCCATTCAGCATCACGACGAGCAAGGTAATCGTTGACCGTGACGACATGAACCCCTCGACCTGCGATCGCATTCAAATAGGCTGGTAAAGTGGCCACCAGGGTTTTTCCTTCCCCAGTTTTCATTTCAGCAATCTGACCTGAGTGCAGGACAATTCCGCCTAACATTTGCACATCAAAATGACGCATTCCCAAGACACGCTGTCCAGCTTCACGGACGACGGCATAGGCTTCGGGTAACAAGTCCGAAAGTAGATTTTTCATCTCATTGTCATTACGTACCTTATCGAGCTGGCTGCGAAACTCGAAGGTCTTGCCCCTCAATTCGTCGTCAGAGAGTTTTAAAATGTCTTCTTCAAACGCATTGATATCCGAAACGATCGGCATGAACTTCTTAATTTTACGTGCGTTTGGATCACCGAAGAGAGCTTTAAACATGGCGTAGGGCGACAATTACGACGAGAATTGGGCAAGTTGCGCATTGAGGAATTCAGGACAAATTAAATCTGCTGCATAGCCCTCAAAGCTTGATAATTCTACCACTTCGGCCAGAGATAGCACGACGAGGATGACCGATCGCTCCCATGGCGGATGTCTAGACCGCCTAATTATTTATTTCCTTAAGAAGTTGCCGAGTCTCTGACCATCTCGCAAACTGGCTTGAGATCAGTTTTATAGATCAATTCTTAAGTCAATCTATCGGATCAACTTCTGTTAAAATTTAAGCGGTCTGTATCTGTGTTGTAACAATGGAAATCGGAGATAAGGTACGAGTTCGTCGTCTGCGCGATCGCGTCCCTCAACAAGTGATTGAGAAGCTTGGAAAAGTCGGCACAGTGTCTGGATATAAGATGGTGGACGGCAAAGGGCTTGGTCGTTTGGTCGAGTTTGATGATAAGTATGCCACTTGGTTTTTTGAAGATGAGTTAGAGACCGCGGGTTAGAACTTTTTGGCCGTAATTCAGAGATCTGATATTTTTAGAACTCTAAAATTGGTTAGATTAGGGCAGGGGATGAGAATTTCACTGCCTTATTTTTATTTTTGACATTCTTAGCGTGTTTCCTATGGCTTTTCTTCTCACATTTCTAGGTAAAGGCGGCGTGGGCTGTACCACCGTTGCAATAGCTGCTGCCCGCCGTCTAGCGTCTCAAGGCAAGCGAGTACTGTTAGCCTCCCAAGATGCCAGTCCAGCGCTGGGGTTGATGTTGGGTGTGGCGGTTGGACCCGATCCGATGACGATCGCCCCTAACCTTGAGGTGGTGCAATTGCAGACGACGGTATTGCTAGAACGGGCTTGGGAAGAGCTGAAAACGCTAGAATCCAAATATTTGCGGACCCCGTTTTTTAAAAATGTCTATGGCCAAGAATTAGGCGTGCTGGCGGGGATGGATAGTGCCATGGCCCTGAATGCGATTCGCCAATGGGACAGCGCCTACGATGTGATTGTTTACGACAGCCCGAGTAGCCCGGAAATCTTGCGCATGTTGGGGATGCCGGAAATTGTGAGCTGGTATGTGCGGCGCTTTAGGCAAGTGTTTATTGATTCAGATTTGGGCAAAACCCTATCGCCTTTTATTCCGCCTATGGCCGCTGCGGTGATGAATATTAATCTACTGGCTGATAATTTTGCCCAGCCAACAGCCGATATCAATGGGTTACTTGATCAAGGGATTCAGAAGCTTTCCGATCCTAATCAAACGATCGCCTATCTTGTCACCACGGGCGATGCAGTCTCTATTGCAACAGCCCAATATCTGTGGGGCAGCGCTCAACAGGTCGGGCTAAATGTTGGCGGTGTGATTCTGAATCCAATGGCGAATCCTAATATTTCTTTAGGCGATGCGTTCAATCCATTGACTATTACGACGCTTCCCCATGGCCCGGAAAATAGGGATGCGATTGCCGCCAGTTTGCCAGACTTTACTCAGAGTACTAATGCACCGCGTCCAGTGACGATCGATAAAGCTGGCCGCACTGTCACCTTATTTTTACCGAGTTTTGACAAAAAACAAGTCAAGCTGACTCAATATGGGCCTGAAATTACGATCGAAGCAGGCGACCAACGACGAAATGTTTTTTTACCCGCCGGATTAAGCGGATTGCCCGTTGCAGGTGCTAAATTCCAAGACGGTTGCCTGATTATTTCGTTTTAAATCCCTTCCCACTCACTCATTAATCCTATGACCGACGTAAAACCAGACTCCCAAATCCTAGACGTGACGGATGCAACGGATGCAACGGATGCAACGGATGCGATGGACGTAAAAGACAACCGATCGGCTCGTGCCCGCCAAATGATGGGCATGAAAGGCGCTGACGTGAAAGAAACGTCGATTTGGAAAATTCGGCTACAACTAATGAAGCCCGTGACTTGGATCCCGCTGATGTGGGGCGTGTTGTGTGGTGCAGCTTCGTCGGGTGGCTTCACTTGGACCTTTGAAAATGTCGCAATTTCGTTGGCTTGTATGTTGATGTCGGGACCGCTTTTGACGGGGTACACTCAGACGATTAATGACTATTACGATCGGGACATTGACGCAATCAACGAACCCTATCGCCCAATTCCATCCGGAGCGATTTCGTTGAAGCAGGTGCAAGCGCAGTTTTGGATATTGTTGTTTGCGGGGAATGCTGTTGCTGGATTACTCGATTTGTGGGCAGGACATACCTTCCCGACGCTGTTACTAATGTCGCTGGGCGGATCTCTTGTGTCCTATATTTACTCTGCGCCGCCGCTGAAGTTGAAGCAAAATGGCTGGCTAGGGAATTATGCGCTGGGTGCGAGTTATATTGCGCTGCCGTGGTGGGCGGGTCATGCATTGTTTGGGCAGTTGAACTGGACCATTGTCATTCTGACGCTGTTTTACAGTTTGGCGGGATTAGGAATTGCGATCGTCAATGACTTTAAAAGTGTTGAGGGCGATCGGGCCTTGGGTCTTGACTCATTGCCTGTGATGTTCGGTATTCAGAAAGCCTCATGGATTTGCGTGTTGATGATTGATGTATTTCAGGCGTTAATGGCGGTCTATTTAATTAGCGTCCACCAAAACCTATACGCCACTATTTTGATCCTGTTTATCATTCCGCAGATTACCTTTCAGGACATGTATTTTCTCCGTGACCCCGTTAAAAATGACGTGAAATATCAAGCCAGTGCGCAGCCATTTTTAGTGTTGGGCATGTTGGTGACGGGGATTGCGTTGGGCCATTCTGTTATCTAAGCCTGACATTTAGAGAGGCATTTAAGAATGATGAGTCCGATCGGACCAAAACAACCGATCGGACTCGTTACTCTTTTAGTTTTAAAATTTTAGAGGGCTTTGACAAAATGTCCTTTCTCCTTAATACTTCCAAGTATTGTTTGTGTTACGACGATTAGTTATTTGAATCACTATCTATTAGGAATCCCCGCGTGGTCAAGTTCGGCTTTAATCGATTTAAGAATTCATCTAATACAGACTCTTCCGATCAGACAGAGCCTCCTGGTCGTCGATCGCGGCGTACCCGGCGTACCCGGCGCAGTTCAGGATCTCAGGAGTCGGACTTCAAAAATAGAATGCTCGATCGTTGGGAACAGATCCAAGATAGACTTCCCTCTCCGCTTAAGAAGACGCGAAATCAGGTAGTATTGGCGATTTTGTTTGTTGGGTTAGGCGGTTTGACCTATGGCTACTGGAAAATTGAAAGCGAGCTACCGGACATTAGTACTCTTAGCGCATTTGTTCGTCCTGGAACGCTGACGCTCAAGGCGATGGACGGAACAGCAATTTTGCAAACGGGACCTGTCACTCGCGATAAGTTGCCCCTTGATAAGCTTCCAAAACAAGTTATTAATGCCTTTATTGCCGCAGAAGATCGTCGGTTTTATCAGCACCATGGCGTGGATTATGTGGGGCTAATGCGGGCGGTTGGACGCAATATATCCAAAGGGGAACTGGTGGAAGGTGCCAGTACCTTGACGCAGCAACTCGCCCGGATGGTCTTTTTAAACCAAGATCGCAGCTTGATTCGGAAGATCCGCGAGGCCATGTTGGCTCAGAAGCTAGAACGTGAAGTCAGCAAAGATCAGATCCTAGAAAAATATCTCAACATGGTTTACCTGGGTTCTGAAGCCTATGGTGTGGGGGATGCAGCTTGGGTCTATTTCAGCAAACCCGTCAGTGAGTTGACCTTAGGGGAGTCTGCGATGATTGCGGGATTGCCGCCAGCCCCAAGTGATTATTCGCCCCTTGTGAATCCCGATGTCGCTAAAGTGCGTCGAGATATTGTACTTGAACGAATGCAAGAGCAAGGCTTTATTACTGCTGATGAAGAGAGTAAAGCCCGATCGGAAGCCATTACCCTAAAACCTGAAACCCCCAAACATCTCTATAGTACTAGTCCTTATTTCACGTCTTATGTGGAGCAGGAACTTTCCAAATATGTCTCCAAAGATGTCTTGGAATATGGTGGTTTGACGGTTGAGACGACGTTGAATCCTGAATGGCAAAAGGCCGCGCAAGAAGCAGTCCAGGAAACAATTAAATTTGATGGTCCAGGGCAAGGGTTTGAGCAGGGGGCATTAGTAGCGATCGATCCTAATAATGTGAAATTCGGGCCTTGGTGGGCGGCTATGACTATTACAAAGAAAGTCAGTTTAACCGGGCGACCCAAGCTCAACGTCAACCCGGTTCCACGTTCAAAGCCTTTGTTTATGGCGCGGGCATTGCCGCAGGGTTTTCGCCTTATCGCAGCTATGTGGATGCGCCTTATGTTGTGGATGGTTACGAACCAAAGAACTACGGCGGAAAATATTCTGGTTCAATGATGGATATGCGAGCGGCCCTGACCAAATCCGTGAATGTCGTTGCGGTAAAAATTTTGCTAGATGTGGGATTTGAACCCGTGATGGATCTCGCAAAGAGAGCGGGGATTGAATCTCCTATGCACGACACCTATTCTCTAGCGTTGGGATCCTATGAAGTCAATCTTTTAGAACTCACCAGCGGCTATGGAATGTTCGCGGCCAAAGGCCAACATACGAAATCTCATGCCATCACTCGTATTGTCGATAACAAAGGCAAAGAGATTTATAAAGCAAACTATGAGTCGGAACAGGTGATGGATGTAGAGTCGTCGGCGATTACGACTTGGATGCTGGAAAGCGTGGTTAATAACGGTACCGGATCACCAGCAGCATTGCCCGATCGAGCGGTAGCTGGGAAAACTGGAACTTCAGAAGAGGCTAGAGACCTATGGTTTGTCGGCTACATTCCCCAAGTGGTGGCAGGGGTGTGGTTAGGGAACGACGACAGCGCACCAACGGCAGGAAGCAGCAGCACGGCAGCGGCAACTTGGGGGCAGTTTATGCGGAAAGTGATCAAGGGAATGCCGGAGCAGAAGTTCTCTGAACTACCGAAGGATCTCGACGATCGTAAAGGCACCATCAAAGCCAAAAAAGTTACGCCCAACAATGCCTACTCGAAGAGCATTCCATCTACGCCCGAGAAAAGTAATTGGCGCGATCGTGCGGTGGAGGAACCCCGAGAAGTCAAACGCGACAGAGCACCAGAACCAGAACCAGAAGCGCCTCGCAGTTCAGGCAACAGTCGTGACTACGAGCCCGCTCCTCCCGCCCAAGATGTTGCGCCACCTGAACACTACAGGCCCGATCCTCCGCCTGTTAAACCTGCTCTCCCCTCCCGCACCCCAGACCCATATATTCCCCCAGCCATCCCCGAGCCAGAGCCGATCGCCCCGGAGCCACCCCCTGCCGCCGTTCCACCTGTTGCGACTCCACCTGTTTTAAAAAAGTAGAGGGGTTTGAAAATAAACGGCTGTGACGATTGAAGCCCCATCCCTATCCGTTTTAATAATGGAACTAGAAAAAAGAGAGGCTTAGACTTCACCTCTTAGTCTCCCTTTTTAAGGGGGATTTAGGGGAGCGAGTCTTTGATACCAACGAAAATTTCTCAAATATCCTTTAAATAGGTTGGCTAGTATTCTGGGACTTAAATGGAAAAGGTTATGGAATCTATTGTTTATCTCCTAGGTTGCGGCTGTGGAACTGTTGATTATTTAACAGTTCGAGGCTATGAATTGCTTAAACGGGCGGATGTTGTTGTTTTTGATGCCCTAATAGACCAAGATTTATTAGATTTATTGCCCCTAAATTGCGATCGGATCGATGTGGGGAAACGGGGCGGTCAACCTAGTCTTAAACAGCCAGAAATCGATCGAATTTTAGTTAATGCTTGTAGTGGTAAAGCTTGTGTAATTCGGTTAAAAACAGGCGATCCGTTTATCTTTGGGCGGACAACCTCTGAAATTCAAGCGCTAAGAGATGCAGACATTAACTATGAAGTGATTCCAGGAATTTCATCTGCACTAGCGGCTCCATTGTTTGCAAGTATTCCGTTAACAGATGCTGTATTAAGTCGAAGCTTTACCGTATTGAGTGCCCATGAACCAGACACAATTGACTGGGCAATATTCGCGCCGTTGGATACATTAGTCATTTTAATGGGCGCACGATCGTTGCCTCAAATTGTTACTGCGTTGGTCCATCAAGGTCGATCGACAGAGACTGCAATCGCGATTATTCGATGGGCAGGCCAGCCAGAGCAAGAGGTTTGGGTGGGAACGTTGGGAAGCATTGTACAGATTACAAAAGGAGAATCGTTGTCACCTTGTATTATTGTTATCGGAGAAGTTGTTCGATTACGCGAGTTTTTATTGCCCTTGAATGGTGCTAAAAAATCCTTAAATCTCTTGTCTAATCAATCGTCTGATTTAAATTCTTCTAACTTAGATTTAAGTGATAATCCAACATCATTAATTACTAAATCTCTGAACGCTCATACCGTTCTTGTGACCCGATCGGCAGAGCAATCGACTGCATTTTCCAATCTCTTAATTGAACAGGGTGCAAAGATAGTCGAAATGCCAACCTTAGAGATTTTGCCGCCGTCAGATTGGTATGACTTAGATCAGGCGATCGCACAAATAAAGACTTATGATTGGTTGGTTTTAACGTCAGCGAACGCGGTAGATTATTTTTTTGATAGACTCATTTCACAAGGCCAAGACTTACGAACATTGGCAACTTGTAAAATTGCAGTCGTGGGTAAGAAAACCGCTAAATTTTTAAACGCACGCGGATTCACTCCAGACTTCACGCCGCCTGAATTTGTCGCAGATTCACTATTTCACCATTTCCCAGATTCGATCGCAGGCTTAAAAGTTCTCTTTCCCCGCGTTGAATCCGGTGGTCGAGAGGTCTTAGTCAAATCATTTACTGCTGCCGGAGCAATCGTGGATGAGGTTGCCGCTTATCAATCTGGCTGTCCCACAATGGCAGACCCAGTGGCGATCGCGGCGTTGACATCAGGCCAAGTTACGATCGTGACCTTTGCTAGCTCCAAAACAGTGCATCATTTTTACCAATTGGTTCAGTCGGCGATCGGGTCAGATTTGAGTGCGATTTTGAAGAATGTCTGTATTGCGTCCATCGGTCCCCAAACGTCAAAAACCTGCCAAGAACTACTTGGACAAGTCGATGTCGAAGCGACCGAATATACGTTAGAGGGATTGGTTGACGCGATTGTGCGATCGGTTTAATCCTAATAATTGGTTATGAACGATTGGGATTGAACTATTAGAGACTATTAGTGATAAGCATCTCAACTATCGATCGCAAACCCCTTTAAATCATCTAAATTCACAACTTCCAAAGCCTTCTCATGACAAGCTTCTAACATCACCAAAGGCGCAACTCCAGCCAAAAATGCTTCTTGCCATCTAGAAACACAAAGACACCAGCGATCGCCCGCCTTTAATCCTGGAAACTGATAGGCCGGAATCGCGGTAGATAAATCATTGCCACGAGACTTTGAAAAGGCCAAAAACTCAGAGGTCACCTGCGCACAAATAGTATGACTTCCATGGTCCATTGGTCCTGTTTGACAAAAGCCATCTCGATAAAACCCCGTCACAGGAGCAGTGCAGCAACAGCGTAACTCAGTTCCTAAAACGTTTTTTGGCCGTGAACTAATCTCGTTGCGCATATCACTACTCATAAATCCACCGTTATCCTATTTAAAAAATCATGAACTAAAAAATCATAAACCGAGTTCAAGCATCCCGAACAGGTACCTGAGTTACTTGCCAAGCAACTTGACCAAAACCACGCCGCCCATATACAGCGCTAACACGGCCCCGCCCAATAAAGTCTGGGTCAACGGATCCGTAGACGGCGTAATCACTGCACCTAAGATCGCCGCACCGACTAAAACATAACGCCATGCCGATAACATTTGCTTCGAGGACACCACACCCAAAAATCCCAGCAGCGCCTGCACGATCGGAATCTGAAACGCTAACCCCGTACTAAACATTAACAACAATACAAATTCAAAATACTTGTCAATTGACCAAGCCTGCTCTACCACATCTTCGCCATAGGAAACAAAGAAATTCAAGGCGGCGGGGATTAATGCAAAGTATGAGAACGCCAATCCAGCTAAAAACAAAAAGCTCGATCCAAACATCACCGGAGCAATAAATCGCTTTTCCTTTCGAGTTAGTCCCGGTGTGACATAGGCCACAATTTGATAAAGAATAAACGGCGCCGAAAGCGTTAACCCAGCATAGCCTGCTGTTTTGATGGAAACAAAAAAGAATTCGCCCGGTGACAATTGTAAAAATTTAACGCCCTGCGCGGGGACTTCCAAAAGTTTGACAATCGGTTTCACCTGGGTAAAGCAACCTACAATACAAACACCTACGGCAATCAACGAGTAAAAAATCCGTTGACGCAATTCCTCCAAATGATCAAACACTGACATTTCCACATCGTTTGAATCATCATCCGAATCATGATCAAACGTGGAATCTTGCATCAGATCTGAGCTGTTATCGAGTGCCATAATTGCCGCATTCCGATCGGCGATCGTTGCGTCATCAATATTTGATTCCAGATTGGAAGGGGCCGTCATGTCTAGTCAATCCCGATACTAGAGTTATTTTAAGCTATACCTTAGATAACCGTTATGCCAAGGTCGTTAAACCATTGAAATAATCCTGTAATTGTCGATCGTGATCGTGGGAAAGATTCCCCAACGGTATCGCATCCGGATAAAAGGCTTTCAGTTCCATCACTTCTAATGGATCAGTGATTTTCATCGAACCCATAGCCTCAACTTCGACCACAACACAAATCGAGTGCATTCGAGGATCCCGATCGAAGTCCGAATACACCCCCACCAACCGAGAAATCTTCGTCACCTCCAAGCCCGTCTCTTCCATTAATTCACGTTTTACAACGGTCGGAAGATCTTCGCCCCAATCCACAATCCCACCGGGCAAACTCCACAACCCATTGTCTCGACGGCGCAACATGACAATGCGGCCATCGGGGAGTTTTGCGATGATGCTAGTTCCAGTAACGGGATGTCGTAAAACAACACCCATCGCATTTTTTAGAAAGTGCAAAACTCGTTTCATGGGTAAGAGGAGAGGCTATTTCTCCCTAGCTTAAGGAATATCTTGCAAAACAATGGCTGGATGCAGTTCGGGTTTTACTTTTTTATAGAACTTCGCGATCGTTCCATCAGGCGCAATCAGTACGGTGTTGCGGATAATGCCCATAAATTCCTTGCCCATAAATTTCTTAAGTCCATAACTTTCGTAACCAACCGACATTTCACCGCCTTCATCAATTAAAAGCTGGAACGGTAGGCTGAGTTTTGTGATGAACTTATTATGAGATGCAGCATCATCGGTACTAACGCCATAGATAACAGCATTTTTGGCAGTGAATTCAGCTTGTAAATCGCGGAATCCGACGGCTTCTTTGATGCAGCCCGGAGTATTGTCGCGTGGATAAAAATACAGAACAACCCATTTTCCCTGAAGCGATTCTAATGAAATAAGATGGCCATTTGAATCGGGTAATGTAAACAGTGGGGCGGGACTACCGATCGTCAAAGTCATAGGAATTTTTAGGAGTTTAGGAATTTACATCTACGGGGTGAGATTTAGGGCTGTGAGAAGCCGATCGCTGTCTAGATGGGCCTCATACATTTCGCGGACACAGTGGACTTTGACGGGTTCATGAAGGCGAACTTTATTGAAGGATTGTTCGACGATTTCAACGGTGGTTAAGGTGTCGAGATCGACGGAAAGAATCGGGACTTCCATTTCTTCGGCACGACGCAAAATCCGATCGCTGGGAGCCAAGTGCCCAGTCAAAATCAAACATTGGGTTGAGGTTTCGAGGGCCGCTAGTTGGAGATCTTCCCGATCGCCGCCTGTGACAACCGCTTTATTATGCCGCTTACGGAAATAGCGCAGTGCAGAACTAACATTCATCGCCCCAATCACCAAGCTTTCGACCAACAGATCTAACCTGTCAGTCCGACACAACACATCGGCCTTGAGCTGCTGGGCAAGTTCCGCGACGGTGACACTGCGCAGAAGAGTACTGCTAGGCAAAACCCCAAAGACTTGAATGCCTTGAGATTCTAAGAAGGGTTTGATTTCATCCTGAATCGAGGTAAGTTGAGACGAACTGACATCATTAAGAATTACCCCCAAGAGCCGATCGCCTAGCCGAAGTTTGGCCGCCAATAGCCCATCTAATACCTGGATTGAATGGTATCGCGCCACTAACAGCACCGAGGCATCGATCGCATCCGCCATTTCTACAATGGACAACCCAAATAATCGGCCATCTTCCAAGGTGCCTGCGCCTTCCAGGATAATCAGGTCGCCAGATTGTTGGGCAATGACTTGCTGCAGTTGGGCCACGTAATCTGTTGTATCAACGTTACTAATTCGCTTACGAATGGTTCTGCCGCCATCCAATCGTAGGACAGTGGGCAAAATCCGATCGGCGGGTAGGCTAAGGGTCTCGGCTAAGAATGAGACATCCTTATCGTGAGCATTGGGGTTGCTGCTATCTCCGCTGATAGGTTTACCGTAACCAATATCCAGCCCTTTACGAGTAAGCTGATCAGTGACTCCAATGATGGCGGCAGATTTGCCACTGTAGGCTTCCAATGATCCAATGACTAGATATTTTGCGGGCTTTGCCACGAGTATC
>JAYUEU010000113.1:0-5093 GCA_043739065.1 Synechococcales cyanobacterium
ACAAATGGCGTTTGATCTTGGGGCCATGGATGAAGATACGTTTGATACTAAGGAAGAAGAGATTTTGTTGGCGTTACAGGCGATCGAAGATGAGGGCGAAGATGATGAATAAACATACGCTAAACCTCAGCTACTTCAAAATACAAACTCTTCTTTACTGTAATAGCGTTGTCGATCGGCTGGCGTAAGTTGGCGCTTGGTAAATATCTGCTGACTCTAAGTAAGGATAGGCACTTAATACTTCATCGATCGATCGTCCTGCTGCGAGCAATCCAACGATCGTTCCGACTGTTACCCGAATTCCCCGAATGCAAGGTTTTCCACCCATTACTTCTAGATTAAATGTAATGCGTGCTAGTTTCGGCATAAAACAATCTCCACAGAACGTCAATTCTCTTTAGATTAACATCAATTTTTGATTCACATCGAGAGCGATCGGTTCACATTTCCTATTGTAGAGGGTGCGATTCCCTTCAGGAGACGGTGCGATCGATGGCTTCAATCTTTAAAATTTCCAGTCGGTCTAATGTTCTTGCTTCCCGGACGGAAACTAGAGAAACGGGTTATTTTAGCTTCTCGCAAATTTGTCTTTGTTATCCTTTATTGAGTTCGGGAAATTCGACTGCAATAATTCAGAAAAACCGAACCTGTAATTACAACACCTAAGCTAACTTAAAAATACATTGTCTTAGGCGATGTGATGTATTGAGTTTAGAGGTAATTATCATGAGTATTGTTCGGTTCCAACCATTTCAAGAACTTGAGTCCTTACAAAGAGATATGAGCCGCTTATTTGATCGCATATCTCCCGATAGCGAAAGTACCAATGATTTTGTCTTTCTCCCTGCTGCGGAACTACAAGAAACTCCTGAGGCGATCTATTTAAGCCTAGAAGTCCCAGGAATAGATCCTCAAGCTCTTGACGTTCAAGCGAGTACAAATGCGATTTCGATTAGCGGTGAGCGCAAAGAACGGACTAAAGCGGAAGAGCAAGGCATGATGCGTACAGAGTTTCGTTATGGCCGATTCCAGCGCGTAATCCCCTTGCCTGCTCGGATTCAAAATAACGATGTTCAAGCTGATTACACAGACGGCATCCTGAAACTCACGCTGCCCAAAGCTGAGGAAGAGAAGAATAAAGTCATTAAAGTCAACGTCGGCTAATCTTCCCAGGTGGCTAGTGGTCAGAATTGTTTGCTGATCACTAGCCATCTCTTACATATTTCGGCTGATGGGAAAAATGATTCTCAGTATGGTTAGTCTTGTGAAGGATGTTAAAGATGAAATGGAAATCTTGGTTTAGTCGTGCCACAGTTATTCGTAATCTGGAATACATTCAAAATCTCATCATAGTCATCCTGAGCATTGGCATCTTTGGTGTCATGATCATTCGTATTGTAGAGATGTTTAGTTCTCTAATAGCTCCAATTAACTTTAAATCGGTTACGTCGGACATTCTATTTATCTTGATTCTGGTTGAACTATTCCGACTGCTGATTATTTACTTAAAAGAGCAGCGAGTTTCGGTAGGAGCGGCGCTAGAAATATCGCTTGTTTCCGCATTGCGAGAAGTCCTTCTTCAAGGTGTGCTAGAAATTCCGCCAAGTCAATTACTAGGTACATGTACTTTTTTAGGGATTTTGGGAGTACTTTTATTAATGCAAATTTGGACATTTCAGGTCAAGCAAGTTCAAACTCAACGACTAGAAGAAACGAGTGTTTTAATGTCAGGCGAAAAGTGTTCTTGTTAAAGTGGAAAACATATTCGGTTCAAAATGACGGAAAAACTCTTGTTTGCTATATCGAGGTTGTCGGACTACCATAGTGTTTATCCGATCAGTTTACGTAATTATTGTAGTGGATGCACTTCGATCGGTTGACATTCTGGTTTTAGCTTGTGGATGAGGAGCGATCGTAAAGCTCGATCGTCCTCCGTCAGTGATCGGGCATGAATTGAAAAGGAAAAGAGATAGAGGGGCGATCGGCATATAAAAGTAAGAGAAAAGAGTCCAGGAATCTCTATTCTTCTTCCTGAGCAGGGTAGGTTAGGATTAACAGAAAACAGTAGTTTATTTATTGATGTACTCTATGGAATGGTCTAAGCAGTTCCCAGAATCCTGTCCACCAAGTGATGCTGAATGTAAATCAATGTCAATTTATAGATTTTTGAAAGATAATGAAATTACACCATCACATTTTTTGACTGTAAGGGAATCTGATCCCAATAGGAAATTTCCAGAATCTGAGAAGGAGTGTAGGGCATGTAGTCTGTCGGTTTTTACAAATCGGGAAGAAGTGATCAGACTTCAAAAGACAGTTCCACGATGGAGAAAGCCAGCGGCAATAGGAAGACTAGAAGAAAATTTAGGTAAGGTCAAGCATACTCCCTCCTCTGGTACTAATAACTCACATCATAGTTGGTGGGTTCCATCAGATGTAAAACCTTGGAAACTATTTCATGAGATTATTGAACCACCAAAAAATGCTTGATTAACGCATGATTTAGGACTCCACGGATACATTTATGAACCTCTTACCTAATTTAACATACCTAGGAATATTAAGTATCATTGAGGTTTATGAAGCTTACGATGAGCCTTGCCTTTTTGCCTGCCAAAATGCATCAGGTCAAATTTATATTGCAGTTTTGATTGACGAAAATGAGGACCATAAGAAATGGCTTTATACTGCTTTATCTAAAGTGCGGTTTGAATATATTAGATCTGGTGGAATTGATTTGCATGATGGCTTCAGATTGGCAGAAGATGGTATAGCTCACATTGTTGAAATCCCTTTTTCAGAGGAGAAGAGTACAATTGAAGTAATTTCTTGTGTGAGATTATCTGAAAATATGCTGCCTTTCCCAGGTGAATTTGTTAGATTAGAAACTCAAACATTACCTATTTTACCTACTGAAGAACTCGATCAAAAGTCATTGGCTCTATGGCGTGAAATATTACGATTTAAAGTAAAATTTCCTGAATATTCACGTAATGAAGCTCCTATAAAATTGTGGGGGAAAATGTTATCTTCTCTGCAAGAAGTTATTGAGTCCATAGGTCATTATATTGGACTCGAAACAATGAATAATGCAACGAGGAAAATTATTGCACAGCAAACAGAACTATTAGCAACAGTCACTTCTGGCGGCTCTTATTGCGTCGATTTAGTGGCAGCCACAAATGCAAATGTCCTTAGAGATTCATTGATCGGTTCGTCTCTAGATATGTTTTTAAATTTAATCCATGCTGGCAATAGATGTTCAAGTAGTAAAGGTAATGATTTTGATTCTAGTAATGAAGATTTTACTAAAATAGTAGCAATCTTGGGTAAACAATTTGCTTCAAAGTATCGTATCTTTTTGAAATGTGTCGCAGATGCAGAAAGTGATATTAATTTGAATTGGAGTTCTCCTCACCCTGAAAGAGGAGGCTCCGCAATTCTTACATATATGGATGTTATCAGTGCCCTATATATAATGAACAAAATGGAAATTATGGATCCCGAAATTCTTGAAATCACTGGTATTCTAGTCGGAGGGAATGTAAAATCCAAAAGATTTGAAATTAGCGATATTGACCAGGAATCCACGTACAAGGGTGAAATCTCAGATTCATTACTCTCTAGCAATCCTCTAATTCTTGATAATACCTATAAAGTAACTATGGAAGAGTCTATCGAAGTGAATAAAGCGACGGGAGAACTAAAGCCAAAATATAAGTTGACTAATCTTGAACTACTCGAACTTGTAACACACGGTAATGATTAATAAAGTATGCGAAATTATGATGATGAAATGAAGAACTGAAGAATCTAGCCGTGCCGACATAGATTTTCTAAGTTTAGTAGGGAGTTTCCTCTACTGACCCACATTTCGATCACTAGTTTCGATCGCGCCTACTATCCCCCACTCAGCTTTGCGTTGTATCCCAACTTCGTCACCAATTCCAAAAGCTTAACTTTGTGATCGCCCTGAATTTCGATCGTATCGTCCTTAACCGCCCCGCCCGTCCCACATTGAGCCTTTAGCTTCTTTGCGAGCGCCGTCAAACTCGCTTCATTGTGCTGAAACCCCGAAATCACAGTCACCGTCTTCCCCCCTCGGCCCTTCTTTGACATTTGAATTCGCAAATTTTGTTGACCGGGCGACAGATCGGGCACAGCCTTTTCAAACGCAGCATCCGTCGATTGCCCAAACTCTCGGTAAACAGTACGATCGGTCGCTTTAGACTTGGACATAGCCGAAGATCTTGGGGGGAAAAGGACTGTAACATGTGACTCTGGCAATCTTATAATGAAAATTAATACCCACCTACTAAAATATTCAGGTTCCGTGCCGTGACCATCACACCGCTTCCCGTAAACCCGAATCCGATCGCCCTTGAAAATCGTCCCGATGCCTTCGGTCGTTTCGGCCAATTCGGTGGCAAATATGTCCCCGAAACCTTAATGCCCGCCCTGTTTGAACTCGAAGAAGCCTATCACCACTACGCCAAAGATCCAGACTTCCAAACCGAACTCAACGGCCTGCTCAAAGACTACGTGGGTCGCCCCAATCCCCTTTATTTCGCCGAACGCCTCACCGAACACTACGCTCGACCCGACGGCACCGGACCCCAAATCTACCTAAAACGCGAAGACCTCAACCACACAGGCGCGCACAAAATCAACAATGCCCTCGCCCAAGCCCTCCTTGCCAAACGCATGGGTAAAAAGCGGATCATTGCTGAAACCGGAGCCGGGCAGCATGGAGTCGCCACCGCCACTGTTTGCGCTCGTTTTGGCCTTGAGTGCATCATCTACATGGGCGTTAATGATATGGAACGCCAGTCGTTGAACGTCTTCCGAATGCGTCTGATGGGAGCGACCGTTACGCCTGTTTCGTCCGGCACGGCAACCCTGAAGGATGCGACTTCTGAAGCGATCCGCGACTGGGTGACAAATGTCGAAACAACGCATTACATTCTCGGTTCTGTGGCTGGTCCGCATCCCTATCCGATGATGGTGCGTGATTTCCATTCAATCATCGGCAAAGAAACCCGTGCCCAATGTCTCGAAAAGTGGGGTGGTTTACCAGACATCATCATGGCCTG
>JAYUEU010000114.1:0-9782 GCA_043739065.1 Synechococcales cyanobacterium
ATCCCGCAGTTCAATGGCTTTAACGAATACAACACTACGATAAGCAAACCGACGAACACTAAGTAATGCTGATAGATCAATCCCTAAACGATCGACCAAATCAATAGGAATATAGGCATTACCATTAACTAAAATTCCTTTCTCACCATAGATTTGACCATTCAAATTAATATTAATGATTGGATAGACTTCACTCGAAGCGGGACTGGCTAAATCATTCATCCAACTTTGTAATCCATCCGCAATTCCGACCGCGAGATCTCTGCGTTGATTTTGTAGAATATATCGATCGTCGGGATTAGTCAAAAACCCAACTTGTAAATATAATGATGGCGTAATCAATTGACGACAAAATGCAAGATTCCCAGCACCGATCGTGGTATCCGGTTTTGCGCCTCGGTTTGGCAATGCGGGCAATCGTTTACTGATGGCTAAAAGTAACAGATCTGCATGACGTTTGCGCAGATCATTTTGATTGATATAAAACGCACTGCATCCACGCACCAGCGGATTGTTTGCAGCATCACAATGAAGCTCAAGGGAGATATCATCATTGCGTCCGCGTTGATTAATCCAGTCGAGGGTTTGTTGAAAACTCAACTCATCCGGAACCGACAGTACTTCGAGACTGCGCGATCGGAGTTCGGCTTGAAGCAAATCTCGCAATAAGATCATTTCGCGAGCTTCAGTCGTGCCCGTAACAATAGCCCCCGGATCAATAATTCCGTTCTCTACGCCGCCATGTGCTGCGGACAGAAAAATGCGTCCCATACCAAAATTCTACCTATGATTCCTGATTATTATGGACGATGATTGCGAATTTGAAGATCCTAAACTCCGATCGCCCGCGTTAAACTGAACCTCTAAGGCTTAACATCCTTTCACCAAGTTTTCATTCTAAGTTTTCATTGAACCAATAAGCTATTAATACAAATCACCATGGCTCAACTTTCCCTTCCCGAACTCTCAACAGCCCTCCAACCCTTGCCTCATTGGCAACATCGCGGAAATAAGCTCCACCGCGAATATAAGTTTCCTGACTTCATCACGGCCTTTGGATTCATGACTAGCATGGCGCTCTATTCCCAAGAGAGTGGCCACCATCCCGAATGGTCCAACACCTACAATCGTATCATCGTTGACCTTACGACCCACGACGCTGGTGGCATTACCCAAAAAGATTTGGATTGGGCGACCAAAGCTGAAACGCTAATCTAACTATTCTGGTCTAATTTCGTTGATTCCGTAATCCCACTGAAAGATCCGTCTTCAGCTAAAGTTCTCCGGACAATCCGTCAGTCTTACGAAGAATAACTTATCACCGTCATGGGTTATTTGGGGTCACGTCGTCATGGTTTCACAAAAAATGGTTTTCGCGGATACAACGTCTGCAACGGTAGAAACTCCTTCAGACCTTCTTCGATCGGATCGTTGGGGTAAAATTGTCGCCCAAGTTGAATCGGCCCTGTGTCGTGAAGATCGATCGCGTCATGCTCTCGACCAGCTTCAACAGCTCGCTACCGAACAAGGAGCCGGCACCCAGTTTTTGCTGAAATCCGTCATTCGGGAAACCATTCGCTTCACTCTGGAGTGCTTTGGGGACGCGACGGATATGCTTAAGCGGATTGAACTATCGCCTACTAGTGAAGTGACTGAGGTAGGTGAGCTGGCGGAAAACATTACTGTACCGCTTACTCCAGAACAACAACAAACCCAAGACGACACCGCTCTTTTTACCGCGATCGGTCGCGTTCTTCAGCCCGTCAAGTCGGACAACAAATCTTTGACCCATCGGATACGTCTCCAGTCTGCGCCTCCCAAACTTAGCCCTGAAGCCATTCTCCTCGCACAGGTTGAAGCCCGAGATGCTGAACTCTTAGAAATCTGCCGTCAAATCCGTCAGCACCGATCGGCCTTAGGACTTAGCCTCAATCAAATCCATTCCAACACGTTTATTCCGTTGTATCATTTACAATCATTTGAAGATAGTAAAATCGATCGATTACCTGAAGATGTCTATCTGCGAGGCTTTTTGCGTCGTCTTGAAAAATGCTTCTCTCTTACAGAAGGCCAGCTTCAACTCACCTGCCCCTCTCAAGTTCAGCCATCGATCGTTGCCAAAGCCCCATCCATCTACAGCTCACTTCCTACCCTTTCCCAAAACTATGCCTACGTTGCTTATGCGGTGCTGATGGCAAGTGGAGTCTATTGGATCGCTCAACAAGGTTCGCCAAAATCGACTCTCCCACCGCTCAAAATTGATCAGCCTGCACCCATTAGCGGTTCTCAAAAAGTTTCTAGCCAGCAAACTCAGCACACGCAATTGGCTTTGACCCAAAATATTTCACGTCCTGAATCCTTTGTCTAGATCTCTCGGCTAATCAACAGTTTAATTTGGCAACCGTTTTAAATCAAAACGATCGCCCGCAGATTTCATCAAATCTAATGAAAAGCTTCTGGGAATATTTACTGAACACTTGACGAAACTGTCACTCTTGTAACAAAGTATGAATAGTCTTGTGTCCCATTGTTAGGGATATTCCCGGTTCCTTTCGTCACGCTCTTTACAAAATTGCCGTGCGAGATGCAGCCTTGAGGAATTAACAGCGACTATGTTAAAGCTGACATTGTGTCGAGGGTTCGTATCCTTTGGTTGGAGCGCGTAAACGTGTTTTGAGAAAACGATCGACGACCCGGATGTTTGGCAGAAACAATCCCTAAGGATTTTAAATCAATATGATCGAAGCACCCGCGCAATTGAAGTACGACGTTAAAGACTTGGGCCTTGCAGCCTCGGGTAAACAGCGCATCGAGTGGGCTGGCCGTGAGATGCCTGTTCTTAAGCAGATCGCTGAACGTTTTGCGATTGAGAAGCCTTTCGCTGGGATCAAAATCTCGGCTTGTTGCCACGTTACGACTGAAACCGCTCATCTGGCGATCGCCCTAAAAGCAGGTGGCGCAGATGCAATTTTGATCGCAAGTAATCCTCTTTCGACTCAAGACGACGTTGCCGCTAGCCTTGTTGCAGATTACGGAATTCCCGTTTATGCCTTCCGGGGTGAAGATGCAGCAACCTATCACAAGCATGTGCAAATCGCCCTAGATCATCATCCTCAAATCATCGTCGATGACGGTTGTGATGTGGTGGCAAGCTTGGTTAAGGAACGTCCTGAGCAAGTCAAAGAGCTGATCGGTACGACGGAAGAAACCACGACAGGCGTTGTGCGTTTGAACGCGATGTTTGCTGATGGCGTGTTGACGTTCCCGGCTGTTAATGTCAACGATGCTGAAACTAAGCATTTCTTTGATAACCGTTACGGTACGGGCCAATCGACTCTCGACGGCATCATCCGTGCGACCAATGTCTTGCTTGCGGGTAAGACCATTGTGGTTGCAGGCTATGGCTGGTGTGGTAAGGGTTGTGCAAGCCGTGCCCGTGGTCTTGGCGCTAACGTGATTGTGACTGAAATCAATCCGGTGGCGGCGATCGAAGCGGTGATGGATGGTTTCCAAGTGATGCCTATGGATGCTGCTGCTAAGTTTGGCGACATTTTCATTACGGTCACAGGGAATAAGCATGTCATTCGTGACGAGCATTTTGAGGTGATGAAAGACGGCGCTATGGTCTGTAACTCCGGCCATTTCGACATCGAAATCGATCTTGAAGCGCTGAAAACTCGCTCTGTTTCCATCAGCACGGTTCGTAACTTCACTGAAGAGTACAAACTGAAAAGTGGTAAATCCGTTGTCGTGATCGGCGAAGGTCGTTTGGTCAACTTGGCCGCTGCTGAAGGTCATCCAAGTGCGGTGATGGACATGAGCTTTGCTAACCAAGCGCTTTCTGTTGAGTTTTTGGTTAAGAACCAAGGTCAACTTGAGCCTCGTGTGTATTCTGTCCCTGATCATCTCGATAAGGAAATCGCTCGTCTGAAGCTTCAAGCGATGGGTTTCTCTATTGATACCTTGACTGATGTTCAGACTACTTATATCAATTCCTGGACTTCTGGGACATAAGAGTTGATTGGTTTGATTGTTCAGATTGATTGTTTAAGGATTTAGATGCTAATGAGGGCGATCGGTTGGGTAATTCCAATACGATCGCCTTTTTTTATGCTGGAATTTTGGTGCGCGATTTCGGTGAGGACGGGTGATGATGGAGGGACAGGGTTTTAGTTTCTTCTATAACTACCGATCGGGCTTATTTTCAACCCCAACCGCCATCCAAATTTAGGCACAGCCTTCACTCATGCAAGAGCAAATAGCAATTTTTTGACGCAAGCTCAGCTAGTTGTGCCCTCAAGTCCTTCCTCAAAAGCTTTTCTGGACTAGATTGCTTATCCAGACCAGTAATGCCAGCATGTCCCCTGAAACCAAGCACTCCGTCCTGGCTAGCTAAGTGTACCCATAGAACATCCAGTAACCCAGGATGCATCATGTTCTTGCCAGAATGGCCCACAATCGCACGGATTTCATAAACTTCTAGCTGTAACACCAAAGTCTGAAGATGTTTCGTTTCAAGAAATACATAAGCCTGCTCTGGAGTAGTCAGGGCATTCACCCACACACTCAAGTGGGGCGGATCTCCTTCCTTGTCTTTTGTCGATAGCTTAAAGCAGTCGCCTAATTGAATCGCTAAAACCTTCCCATCTTCTGGGAAATCTTTCGGCACACGTCCCAGCCGAATAATGCAGCAGTCGTCCGGAACCGGTTGTAAATGGTGACTTGATTCCAACAAGATTCAGGAGCCTATCGACTAAAAAGAGCAACTTTTTCAAAAATGGCAGCGGAGAAACCACGTTCAAACGTAGTATCTTCTCCCCAAATATCACCACTTGCTCTATTTCTATAAAAGAACTCTACTGCCCCATTGTCAAAGATCTCACATTCTAAATAGTGCTCATCCTTTGACCACGTATACATAAAATCATTGTTTTGACCGGGACAAGCATTCGGAACTTCCAGCCAAAACCCCTTTTGAGTGAAGCCTTTGCTCAATTCTTGCCAAACATGCAAAGAACTGTCAATTACAGATACGCTGAACTCAGATTCGTTAGTAGATTTTGCTTCTAAACGTAGCGAATCAATATAAGATTCTAGATTGTCCTTATATTGTTTGCGTTTTTTGTCCGCATCTCTTATTGATTGAATTAGCCTCTTAGTAGATTCAGTCTCCTGAATCGATGTACTAGCCTTGTTAATCATATCGATAAGTTTTTCACCCTCTTGTCCTGAAAGCTCTCCGTTTGAAGATAAAAAGATCTCAGATTGATTAGAAAGCCTACCTTGATTCTTAGGAGGAGAAAATGTAGCGACCATTACTTTAATATCTCCCTAGTTTTATCAGTAATACAAGCTTCAAAGATTTTGTTTTTTCGACGACGGAACACCTCTAACAATTTCCAGACTTCATCACCATCACTTGATAACTCAATCAAACTAAATAAATCCAGATCCAAAAGCACAGAAACAACATCGTGTCTTTCCTGAGGGAAGATAGCCTCATTCAAAACCAAATTTGCCTGTAAATCCTCTTGGGGAAGGTGTAATTGCATAAAGTAGTTACTCAAGCCTTGGTTAAGATCGGGCGAGATTTCAGGGACAGTTTTCAAATAATCTTTGAAGTCAAGGTCTCCTGACGAACTAACAGGTAAGTCCAGACGATTGACATAGCGAACAGAAACACGCTTAATACTTTTTGGTTTAACAATCGATCTATAGATCTCCCAAAGACGATGGGCTTCGCTTTGCAGAGTCATCCAGGTATCATAGGGAGCAAGCTGGCTAAAGGAAAACCCATCTAAACGAGCTTGAAATATTAGTTTTCCATCACTACTTGAAAATGCATGACCTACAGAATCACTGCTAGTAGTTGCAGTAGGGTTAGGCCCCGCCTGAAACTCCCCCGTAGTTACAACTATTTCCCTGTGGATCGGATAATCGAACTCAACCTCGCCCTGAATTTCCCTGAGAGAATTAATATCTACATCAGGGGATGACTCAACCTTAAGGTCGATAATAGCCTCAATAATTGAGGCGTTTGCATAGCGCTGCTCAAGTTCCATACCACTATCCTAACCAAACTTGTGCCTTTAGGCCAGCACTACAGGATGCAATATAATACAACGAACGAAATAACAGATGCAGTCACTGCCCATAACCGCCGGTCGGAAACCATCAGAATTTTATTCAAGCAGGATTCCACGTTCTAATGTTAGAAGAAACGAAGCTGCCAAAAAATAACCCTATCATTCCCGACTATCTCGAAAGCCTAGAAACCCTCGGCATCATTGCCCGACATACAGAAGATGGCACCGATCGTTACTACCTCGCCGAACTCCAAAAAGCAGGCTAAATTATTTAAAAACCCCAACGTAAACCATCATGGTCCAAACACCCCTCAGATCCATCACCCTCGAAGCCTTCCTCCAACTGCCAGACACCAAACCCGCCAGTGAATTTATCAACGATCGAATCATTCAAAAACCTATGCCCCAGGCCAAACATAGCGCCATTCAAGGAGACATCGTTCCCGCCATCAACCATTCACTGAGAACCGATCGTATCGCCCGAGCCTTCCCCGAACTCCGTTGCACCTTTGGCGACAAATCCATAGTTCCCGATGTCGTCGTATTAACCTGGGAGCACATTCAACGGGATAACAATGGCAAACTCATCAACCAAGTTCGCATCGCCCCCGACTGGACCATTGAAATCCTCTCCCCCGACCAAAGTCAAAGCAAAGTCGTACTGAATATCCTGCATTGCCTCGACCACGGCACTCAAATGGGCTGGCTGATTGACCCTGAAGAAGAACTGATTTTCGTGTATCACCGCGATCGCACAATCGCCGTCTTTGAACAACCTCAGGACCGAGTTCCAGTTCCAGAATTTGCTAACTCACTTCATCTCACGATCGGACAGATCTTCAATTGGTTACAAGACTAATCTACTGCGATCAATTTAAAATATTCCCGACCATCTCAGAACCCTAGAGACCCTCGGCATCATCGTTCGCCACACCCGAAAATGAAACCGATCGTTACTACCTAGCCGAACTCCAAAAAGCAGAACAGAACAGTGAGAAGAAGTCCGATCGGATATTTGGAAATTCAAAAATCATAGAGACAATAAAAAAGAGGGAAACACTTTTAAGTCCCCTCTTGTAATTTAGGCATCAATTAGTTGATAGCGTTAAAACCAATTACTTTGTCCTAGCTGATTATTGAGGAGCCATTGTAGACTAACCTAATGGACCCATCATTTTCTGATTAGAAAATGATTTTCGGTCATTAATTAGAAGGAGGCATCAACACAGTGTCAATGACGTGAATCACACCATTACTTGCTTTTACATCTGCTGTTTGCACGGTTGAGTTATTAACCATGACTCCGCCACTACCGATCATGACTTTGACCGGACTTCCTTCAACCGTATTAACTTCACCAGACTTGAGATCCGTCGAAAGGACATTACCGGAGACAACGTGATAGGTCAGGATGCGGACAAGTGCTGCCTTATTCTCAGGCTTGAGAAGCATGTTGACCGTTCCGGCTGGCAGTTTTGCAAAGGCAGCATCCGTAGGCGCGAAGACGGTAAAGGGTCCGTCCCCTTGTAAGGTTTCTACTAGACCCGCCGCTTTCAGAGCTGTGGTAAGCGTTTTGAAGGATCCATTAGCAACGGCGACATCTACAATAGTGTTTTTTGCCATGTTTTTCATAGGCATTGGAGCGGATGTCATAGGCTCTGGAGTGGATGTCGTGTAGGTCGGCATCATACCCGCTTCATCTTTCGGCGTTATGTACGGAAACTGATCTGGGGTAGGTACGGGAGCCGATAGAACCATAGCAGGAGCTGTTGCTAGTGCGCCAACAGTTAATAGACCTGCAAGGCTGAGCTTTTGAAATACGTTAGTTGTTAATTGCATGAGGTTCCAATATATATAAAGTAAGATGGACTTCGCGTAGCATCCCAAGTGAAAATCACAAGGCACCAATCCCTACAGACGATCGGTTTTCTCCGCTGTTCCCAGTTATACAATTATTTTTTTAAATCGATATCTATCTAAAGTCTCTAATTGATGATTTTATCCAGTACGTTGCCCGACAATCTAATTGAGCATTACGCTGCTTCCACCTGTTTTTTCAAAAATCCTTTCATATGCTTGAGAAACGCAGAACTGGGGAGTTTTGGAGCCGTGATCTGGACTTTAACCTCTTCGACATTAGATGCAGCCCTAACGAAAGGAACCTCCTCCGCCAAACCCGCAACCGTTAAACAAAATGCGATCTTTCGTATGGCTTCAATCGGACGATCGAGTTTTTTGGCAATTTCAGCGATCGTGATTTGACCATTGGTAAAGTCCCAAAGCTGACGCTCTTGTGCATTTAATTTAGTCGTCATCGGCCCTTCGAGCGTTCCTAACAAGCCAGATAGAGATTGGGGTAGTTTTTCCTGTAAAGCTGACCAATTTTTAAGATTACGCAATCCTGGTAAAGTCACATCAGTTGCTGGAATATTAATACCCGTCATTTCTAAATAGGGCATTTGGACATTAGTTTTTAATTGAAATGATCCATCCATCAGTTCAAAAAGCGCACAAATCTGTCGAATAATCTGGACAGAAAACAGCATTTTCATCTGTTCTGCCGACAACAAATTTTGCGACTTTAGGTAAACACCCAAGGGGGTTCTCAAAGGACAATGTTGAATCAACGATTGAAGTTGTGCTTCAGTCAACCAATTTCGCTGAAGAATCATGTTAGCTAAGCCATGATAATCAGTTCTGTCAGCAGCAGCCACAATACGACCTTGATTGAGCCAGATGAAATAACTATGAAATTCCTGAGCCGAATTGGGCAACGATCGGATTGTTAAAAGTCCTGTTTTGTTGCCTTCTTGGGAGAATTGCAATACTTCTGACAATGAAAAGTTTGATAGATATCCACTAATAGGCATAAATCCCTCTTCCGATTCTCGCAATACAAAATATGTGACGATTAGAATGTGCGATCGCTAGATTTGTGCCAGCTAGATTTGTTCTATCAAGGCCATAATCGCAGTGGCCACGGACATGGATTCGTTGGGATTTACTTCCACCATGGCAGGCCGTTTAATCAAAGGAGAGGCATACCCTAGGGCGATCGCCATATTCTCCATAGTCCATGCACCCGGACAATCTAAATGGGTAAACCCAATGACCATAGGGGCTTTGGTCCGCTGCCGCATAAAGTTACTAATCACTCTAGCATTGCGAAATTCCCCAGGACGATTGGCCGGAACCAATAAAATGTAGGCATGAGCTTTCCGAATCAGAACATCCCACATAAAATCAAACCGAGCCTGACCCGGAGTTCCATAAATATGGAGAGCCATATCTTCTCCCATATTCACTCGCCCAAAATCCATAGCGACGGTTGTCTTTTTTTTAAGTTGTGATGTTTCATCTGTCGCATCCCGATCGGTGTCAACCACGTCGATTTCGCTAATCGATCGAATAAAGGTCGATTTCCCGGCTCCTACCGGACCTGTTACCACCAGACGCATCACTTCCATAAACTTTCACCCAACTATAAACAAAAAAGAAAACCATCAATCAAAGAGTCTGCTAATCATGCACGCATCAGGTGACTGAAAATAGTAATTGATGGTTATCAGAGATTGATTTCCTAGTTAAACATTAGTTTTAGTTCAGAAGCTAAGCGTTTGATTTCTAACTGCACGAGTCCTTGTTTCGCAGATTGATGCGCTAGAACTAGGAGAACGGCATCAGAACCACAATTGG
>JAYUEU010000115.1:0-9814 GCA_043739065.1 Synechococcales cyanobacterium
CTGCCCGATCGCCCTAAATTCCCCTTGAAAAGCGGACTATGAGAAAAGGGGGAACTAGAGTTTAATTCAATAGTCCTCCTTTTTTGTGGCCTAGCCTGCCCGGAGCGAGCACGGGATTCAGAGCGATCGTCACAACCCTGGACTTTTAAAACACCCTCTTAGGCATTAAGGATTTGATCGTCCGTAGAAAAGTCGATTTCAGCCTTATCTCGCCCAGACGTTAGATAGTCATTCTTCAATGAATCACTTAGCCCAGAAATAAGGTCAAATTTTGGTTGCCAATCTAGTTCCTGCTTCGCTTTATCAACAGAACAGAAAAAATGCTGTGGACGCATGGGGAAGGCTTTCTTCTTGCCAAAGTCGAACGCTTTAGGATCGTAATGAACCAGTTTAAGACTTGCTGGATCTTTGCCCGCCGCAACTGCACAGGCCCGTGCTAATCCATCAAACGTCACCTCCCGATCGCCCGACACATTATAAATCTGCCCGATCGCCCGATCGTTCCCTAATACTTTAATCATCGCATCCGCCAAATCAGCGCAGTGACCCAGTTGAGTTAGATGCTGGCCGTGACCGGGAATTGGAATGGGCCGATCGCGCAAAATCCGATCGAAGTACCAGGCATCAAGATCGTTGTAATTTTGGGGACCATAGATATAGGTCGGACGGATGGAGGTGTAGGGAAGACCGCTGGCTGCGAGGTAGGTTTCGGTGTCGTTTTTGCCTTTGTGACGACTTTTTGGATCCTCAGCATCGCCTTCAATGTGGGGCATTTGGTCAGATTTTAAATACACTCCCGCAGAACTCATATAGATGAAGTGCTTGACCTTACCCTTGAAAATTTCAGCGAGGGGCTGGGTGTCGCTCAGTTCACGGCCATTGTTATCAAAAACAGCATCAAAGGATTCGCTGGCGAGTTGTTGAAGATCCTGCGCTTGAGTCCGATCGCCCTGAATCACTTTTAATCCCGCAACCGGAGATGGCTTTTTGCCCCGATTAAATAGCACGACTTCATGACCAAGTGCCACTAATTGTTTGGTTAGATACACGCCAATAAACCGCGTTCCACCCATCACCAAAATTCTCATGACTCGCGCTTTCCGTAGTTATAACGACATTAATGTTCTATTATCTCAAATCTCGGGTCAAGAAAATCCTTTGGCTCGATTGTGTCTACTTTTCTTCAGATAATATTTATTTATCCATCAATTTTGTGAGTCCTTCAGCGTAGTCCCCAAATATTCGGGTCTCAATTGTCACAACCTTCCACTTTTTAAACACCCGTTTAGGATTTGGTATTAAACTAAATTCAAACTAAATTTGGACTAAATGGGTTGATTTACAATGCTGCAATTCAAACTACAACAAAATCCTTTAAATTTTGCCAGAATTGGATTCATAACGATCGCTCTACCACTGCTGCTTAATAGTTGTAGCGGAACTAACTCCAATAGTAAAAGCAATGGCAAAAAAACGATCGCGGTGACTCAAATTGTCGAACATCCATCATTGAATGCAATTCGGGATGGAATTAAAGAAGAATTGGCTCAATCTGGATTTGAAGCTGATAAAACTCTAAATTGGCAATGGGAGACGGCTCAAGGAAGCCCTAGTACAGCAGCACAAATTGCGAAGAAGTTTGCAGGCGAAAATCCTGATGTAATTGTTGCTATTTCAACTCCCAGCGCTCAAAGTGCAATAGCCGCCGCTCCAAAAATTCCAATTATATTTTCTGGTGTTACCGATCCATTAGGTGCAATGTTAATTTCCAATTTGCAACAACCGGGTGGCTTAGTTACAGGCGTGAGTGATTTGGCTCCGATCGCAAAACATTTAGATCTCATTCAACAAATCTCACCCAATACCAAACGTCTCGGCGTTCTCTATAATGCAGGCGAATCCAATTCTGTTAGTCAAGTCAATCTTCTGAAAGCTTCTGCTAAAGGCATAAAAATTGTGGAAGCTACGGTTAGCAATTCTAGTGAAGTGGCCACAGCAGCAAAAAGCTTAGTAGGTAAGGTTGATAGTATTTATATCCCTACGGATAATACGATCGTTTCTGCATTGGAAGCAGTATTACAAGTGGGTATTACGAATAAGCTTCCCATTTATGCTGCGGATACTGATTCCGTAGAACGGGGCGCGGTGGCAACGTTGGGATTCAATTATGAAGATGTCGGCAAACAAACAGGTAAAATGATTATTAGGGTTTTGAACGGTGAAAAGCCAGGGACGATCGCGGTTGAAACACCAAAAATACTTAATCTCGTTGTTAATGTTAAAGCCGCCAAACAAATGGGTGTCACGATTCCAGAATTTGTTCTTAAAGCATCTCAAAGAGTAATTCAGTAAAGCCCGATCCCCCAAATCCCCCTTGGATCGGGGACTATGAATTCAATTATGATCATCATTTTTCGAGGGAATTAGGACGATCGACATCAATCATAAACTCCAGTTCCCCCTTTACAGGGGGGCTAAGGGATCGGGTCTAACTTATTTCTGTTTAGCTTCTTCGGCATACCGAAGAACATTAATCATAAATTCCCTCGCACGTTCCATACTTCCTGTCCCAGAAATACAGACAACTTGTGCGTTCCCTTGGCTACGAACGATCAAATATTTGCATTTGATTAGGAAATACAGAACAAAGAAGATTATCCCTAATCCGAAGATGTAAATAGTTATAAATCCTAATGCCAGGAGAAGAGGATAGCCTCCTTCACAGATTTCAACAGACTCGACTTCAGACAAGATAATCTCGCAATAGCGGCTTGCAATAATCCGTTTGGTGCTTTCAATAACTCGATTATCGGTGAGGCTAAGGCTCGTTTTACCAAAAGTGGCTGGAGCTACGATGCCATAGCTAATGGCGGCAGGTTTTCCACTGATTTCCGATCGGACGTTCTTAGTGTTAGTAAACATGGTGAATGATCTCCTTAAATGACGATCGATAATATTCTATGCATGAAGCAATTATGCCCTATCGCCTACAGGATTATTGCTATCCAATGCAGAAGTTATGCAAGATAATCAAAAAAAGAACGTATCGGTCAAAATAGTCACCAATGCGGCCAAACCCAGGATCTTTGAAACAACGATCGCAGCCTCTATTGTTTTGGGGGATTAAAGAGGCTGAGAACAAATGTCGTGAGTGCAAAAACTTCTACACCATTAGATTGCGTCTGCCCAAGAAATTTTGAAAATGAGATTGCCCAGTATTCAATCAAACCAAAATCGCCTCTTCATATCTCTCAATCCTAATCACCCGGCAATCAGTCATCACGGTCTCAAGCCATGGCATAATGATTCCCGGCTAGAGCAAAGCAGAACGAGAGACTAGAAATGGTGCAGACAGCAGTGCAAGCAGATGAGCCTTCAACAGACAAATCTCAATTCGAGGCTCAATTCGACATGCCTCCCGTGAAAGCCACGAAAAAAGTGCGGAAACCGAAAGCTAACGGTGAGCCAATCCTGGACCTAGCTACTCTAGAAGAAAAATTAGCTATCAGTTTTGATGTACAGCTTCCTGATCCGGAAGACACCGAAATTAGTGCCTACGACTTTCAGCAACAAATCGAACTCGCGTGGCAAGTATGCGATCGATTAGATCTACAAACTGATGTGTGGCGCGGCAAAATTTTGCGGGCTGTGCGCGATCGTGAACGAACCTCAGAACCGGGCAAAGGATTTGGCTTTTTGAATTGGTTAAAAGATCGCGAAATTAGCAGAAGTACGGCCTATAGTTTAATTGATTTGGCCGAGTGCGCTGATCGGATGATTGATGAAGGCTATCTCGAAGCTGAAGACGTTAATAAATTCACTAAGCGCGCCTTTATGGAGACGGCCAAATCCTCCACAGAAGTCCAACAAGTTATCGCCGATTCGGCCAAACAGGGCAAGCGCATTACCCGACGCGAAGTTAAACAGCTTTCCGATGAATGGGTTGCTATGACCTCAGATTTGATTCCGGAAGAATTACGCGTTAAAGCTGCCGATCAGAGCATTCCACCCCGATATATTGCGCCTTTAGTCAAACAAATGGAGCGGCTTCCAGAAGTTCATCAAGATACGATTCGTGATGCCGTGGCTGAAAATCCGGATCTTGGCACGCTAAAACAAGTGACGGCTGAAGCGCGATATTTGGCCCGATATTTGGAAGGTGCGAATCAAGTTCAAGCCTTAAATGATTCTAATATTGATTTAGAACTCGCTCTTGAAGAAGCCTTGCGGTTAGGGGTTCTCAATACTGCCGCAGAACTCGTTAATCAATCGGGCATCCTAGAAGGTGCGATCGCAAAACTGTATGGAAGTTGGCGCAAAATGAATCAACTTTCTGAACGCTTATATGTTGATACTGGAGCCAGTACGCCTCATTTACGGGGATTATTAGGTCGATTGGATCAGCTTTGTGGTGAAACGGTAGAAATCACAATCGGTGATCCAAATGGTGAAGGCTTTTCCCGTACAATTAGATTGACTATTGAAGAATCGGGTGAAATGAATTCAAATGAATTGGATGCCACTGAACTCAGCATTAGCACAAATACAACGGTTAGTTTGAATACAGTTAGTTTGAATACAAATGTTGCCGAAGATACAATCGTTGACCTAGAGAACGACGACTTAGGCGAATGGTAGAAGCGGTATGTATAGACATGAAAAACGTCGGACCGCCATAGATGTCTCCATCTCTAACAACCCGAAGTTCATGCTCTATACAAAACTTATAATAAATGAGAAAACGCCTAAAGACCTCACCTACTCAGGTCGATGATCCTCATCCGATTAGTTCACCCAAATGGGGGTTGACAAGTAAGACGCGATCGTGAACGAAAGCCGGATCATTAAAAAACTTTAAAACTCACTGAAATCTACTTCCGTTGCGCTTTGACGCTTGAATTGTGCTGTATACCTGCCAATAATGTCTCGTGATTCACTGCTGCCTCTTCCCCTGATTTGGTCCCCCGATCGGGTGATCCTGAGTTGACAGGTCTGAACTGATACGATAGATATCCCACCCAGAAAATAGGTTGCATTCCGCTAACAATCAGCACAAGATATAGTTATGTAACTTGTTTTAATCTTTCGACCAATATCCTGCTATGCACACTGCACCGATCGTTACGGCTTCTCAACCTATCTATCACGATTTTGATAACGGCGTAACTCGCGACCCAACAGACGTCTGTGAGTATGATGTCGTCATTGTTGGAGGCGGAATTGTCGGCAATGTTGCGGCCTGTGCCCTAGGACAAGCGGGACTAAAGGTCGCTATTGTTGAAGCCGAAGCTCAGTCCATAGCTAGCGATCGAGGACAGGCATATTCAATTAATCTATTGTCAGTGCAAGTCTTTGAAGACTTAGGACTTTGGCAACGCATTCGGCCTCAGGTGGAAACCTACCGATCGGTCCAACTCTCTGACGGCGACTATAGAAAAGTAGTGCAGTTTTCACCTCAAGATCTAGGCCGTGAAACCATTGGCTATGTCGCAGAACATCGTGTTTTATTAGAAGCCTTACAATATGGGCTAAAAGCTTTGCCTAACATTGAGTGTATTTGTCCAGCGACAGTAATAGAGACAGTAAAGAAAGGCGATCGGACCATTGTTAGACTCGCTCAGACCAGCGCTCAAGCCCAAATCCTCTCCGCCAAACTCGTGATCGCCGCTGATGGGAGCCGATCGCCCCTGCGCCAAGACGCCAATATCACCACGTTTGGTTGGCAATACTGGCAATCCTGTATCGTCGCCTTCATTCAACCCGAACATCCCCACAAGCAAACCGCCTACGAACGCTTTCAGCCCGACGGTCCATTTGCAATTCTGCCCTTACCCAATGGATTGTGTCGCATTGTCTGGACTGCACCTCGGGCGGTCGCCGATCGGATGTTGACGCTTAATCCCGATGACTTTATGACGGAACTTCGATCGCGCTATGGTGACCATATGGGCAAATTGACTTTAGTGGGTCAGCCGTCGGTGTTTCCAGTTCGGCTCCTCCACAGCACTCAATATGTAAAACCCGGACTCGCTCTAATTGGAGATGCGGCTCATTGTTGCCATCCAGTGGGCGGTCAAGGAATTAACCTGGGAATCCGAGATGCGGCGGCACTAGTGAATGTAATTCAGGATGCGCTAACTCAGGATAAGGATTTTGCAACGCTGTCTGTTTTAAAACAGTATGAACGATGGAGAATGGGGGAAAATCTAGTTGTATTAGGATTGACGGACACGTTAACGCGCGTTTTTTCTAATAAAATCTGGCCGATCGTTATAATTCGCCGCTTATCTTTATGGATCTTGCAGGATATTTCTCCTATTCGGTCTTTAGTGTTAAGGCATATGCAAGGGCTAACGGGTAAAGCGCCCCGGATTGTCAGCCAGCAGCCAGTACCCGAAAGTCTAGTTCTGTTATCTGATCAACTTAGGCATTGAATCGATAGTCAATATCGCCCTAGGATGCATTAATTTCTGTACTAATACAAAAAACGGGCATACTAAATAGAGTTTATTCATTCCATTGGATGGGCTGTGTTTAAGATGCCTAGGATTTTACCCGATCGTAATTTTTGGTTTATTTATCGTCAACCTATCACCTGGTTGACAATGGCTCTTACAGGATTTGCTTACTACCAATCAGCGCATCTTTCTGTGAGTCTTGCATTGCCCAATTCGCCTAGTATTACTCCTATCTGGATTCCGGCCCCGATCGCTTGGGCCACCCTATATCTTGGTGGTACTCATTTAATACCGGGTATTGCGATCGCAAATTTCATTACAAATTTTGACGTTCTCACAAAAAGCTTAACGACTGAAAAGGCTCTTTTTACGAGTTTCATTCAAACAATTATTACAATTTTAACAACAGTAGTCGGTGCGAATCTTTTACGCATCTTTTTTGTTGGGCAGATTCTCGATCGGGTTCGTAATGTGGTGGTGTTCATTGCCATCGGATTGGTCATTCCAGTTATTACGCCAACATTATCGCTGGTATATATGGGCCTGTTCGGTATTGTCCCTTGGGCGTTGTCTGGTGAGATTTGGAAAACATGGTGGATTGGTGATGCGCTCAGTGTGATTATTGGGATGCCAATGTTGGTGAGCTGGCAGCGGTTTCGATGGCGACAGATGGTTTGGAACCGATCGTGGGACGTTGGGTTCTTATTATTAGGGTTTGGGCTATTGAGCGGGTTTACTTTTTTATCGGACTATCCGCTTGAGTATTTGGTATTACCGGGATTACTCTGGGCGGCTATTCGGCTGGGGGACTGCGGGGCAACCTTTGGCGTTGTGGCAGTAACGCTCATGATAGTACTGGCAACAGCAATGGGGAGAGGACCCTTTTTACGATTGTCGTTAAATGATTCATTAGTACTGCTTCAAACCTTCATGGCTACCATTGCGTTAACCACATTGTTAATGTTGGCAATGATCGCTGAAAAAGCAAAAACTCAACGGGATCTTGCGATCGTTAATGAAAATTTAGAATTAAGAGTGCGCGATCGTACTGAAGAGTTAGAACGTATTCTGACTGAACTTAAACAAGCTCAAACTCAATTGGTCCAAACCGAAAAAATGAGTAGTTTGGGACAATTGATCGCTGGACTCGCCCATGAAATCAATAATCCCATCAGCTTTATTTATGGAAATATTACCTATGCTCAAAACTATTCTCGGGATTTATTGAGTATTATCAGTGCCTATCAAGCGGAATATCCATATCCCGATCGGAAGCTTGAGGCAGTAGTGAATGATTTAGAATTAGACTATATTCGAGATGATTTTCCAAAAGTCTTAAATTCAATGAAAGCAGGTGCTGATCGAATTCGTCAATTGATTTTAACCTTACGGAATTTCAGTCGATTAGATGAGGGAGGCTTAAAGCAGGTTGATTTACATCAGGGACTAGATAGTACCCTGTTTGTATTGAATTATCGTCTAACTCAATCCCATCGTGGTATCCCAATTGAAGTAATCAAAAAATATGACGAATTTCCGAAAATCGAATGTTATGCCGATGAACTAAATCAGGTATTTTTCCATTTACTGAATAATGCGATCGACAGTTTAGAATTAAACAACTCTAATTGCCCAATTCTACGGATTAATACCAAGTATTACCCCGATGATAAAGCCGTGGAAGTGAACATCTGGACCGATGGACCACCGATTTCGTTGGCAACTCGATCGAAGATGTTCAATCCATTTTTTACGACCAAACCGATTGGTCAAGGCCCGGGGCTAGGGTTGCCTATCAGCCAGCGTATCATTGAAGAACGCCATGGCGGAACTTTAGGCTATCGCTCTGAATTGGGGAATGGAACAGAATTTTATCTTCGCATTCCTATCAATCAATCATGAGTTAGGTATCATTTCTAACGTTCCCAGTGATATAAAAGCTGAATATCACGATCGGTAAATGGAAATCACATAAATTCAGCGGCAAATCTAAAATATTGGAATCCAAGCCTTGATAAATAGACCCTGGGATCACATCAATAATTGTAACTAGGCTTTTAGATAAACATATCAAATGGGTTATCTACTGCGATTAATTCTCATAAACCTTACAATTAGCGAGAAATTTTAGTAATTGTCATTCAAAATTTGAATCGTTTTCCTATATTTTTTGTACATTTTCCAGAAAACCTGTATCATCTGGTAGTCAGAATTTCTCTGTTTACAACCCTACAAAAAATCTTACATCATGACAAAAATCAAAATTGCTACCACATCCAATGTCAGTACCGATAAGGTCTTGAAAGCTAACGCCGGGAAACAATCCGTTATTGTGGCAAAAGTCGGAGACAGCTATTGTGCCGTTGCAAACAAATGTCCTCACTTAGGACTTCCCCTGAGTACCGGAAAATTGGAAAACGGAGTTATCACTTGTGCTTTCCATGGTTCCAAGTTCGAAATTTGTACTGGCAAAAATGTCGGATGGGTAGAGTCAGCTATGGGAATTCCGTTACCTGATTTTGGAAAAAAAATGATGGCAATGGGCAAAGAGCCGACCGATGTCGAAAATTTTGCCGTTAGCCAAGAAGGCGAAGACCTCTTTATCGACGCCTAACAGATTCCGGGGAATGGAATAGTATTTTAACTTTGCATTCCCATCAATTTTCGCACTTCTCTCAAACAATTGAAAATCAACTCTCTAAATGATCAGAAAGCTGAATACCGCGAATGGCGTAATCTAAAAGCTGCATCGGATGAAGTACGGGCACCTCTTTTCCCTGAATTTCTAGATGTTTAGAGATTTGAACATAGCAGCCAATATTTGCACTAGCGATTACAGTTGCTCCCGTTTTAGTTAGGTTAGTTACTTTCTGTTGCCCAAGTTCTTCGGCAATCTCAGGCTGGAAGATGTTGTATACGCCTGCACTGCCACAACACAATGCTGCATCGATCGGCTCTTTTAGCGTCACACCAGGAATTTGTTTAAGTAATTTGCGCGGTTGAGATGTGATCTTTTGCCCATGAATCATATGGCAAGCATCTTGATAAACAATTGATAAGGGTTCAGTTTGCAAGGCAGAGAGCGGGGCTGTTAGACCAACTTCAGCTAAAAATTCCTGTACATCACGCACCTTTTTCACAAATTCAGCAGCCCGATCGGCATACTCTTTATCGTCTTTGAGTAAATGACCGTATTCTTTCATCGTATGCCCACACCCAGAGGCATTGATCAATATATACTCAACATTCTCCGCATCAAAACTATCAATCATTTGTTTAGCAAACGATCGGGCCTGATCTTCTTCGCCTTGGTGATGGGGCAATGCGCCGCAACAGCCTTGACTTTTTGGAATCAC
>JAYUEU010000116.1:0-16418 GCA_043739065.1 Synechococcales cyanobacterium
TCCCGTGGTGCCCGGAACTACGCTGGGGAAAACTTCTTGCGCCATCTAATCTTGGCAGCGGTGGAAACCTACCCCCACATCCCCATTGTGATGCACCAAGATCACGGGAACGAACCTGCGACTTGCTACAGCGCACTGAAAAACAACTTCACCTCCGTCATGATGGATGGGTCGTTGGGTGCTGATGCTAAAACACCTTCTAGCTTTGAGTACAACGTCACTGTCACGGCTGAAGTTGTCAAAGTTGCTCACTCCATTGGGGCATCTGTCGAAGGCGAACTGGGTTGCCTCGGTTCTCTGGAAACAGGCATGGGTGAAGCCGAAGATGGTCATGGTTTTGAAGGTAAGTTGGATGAATCCCAATTACTGACGGATCCGGCTGAAGCGGTTGAATTCGTTGAGCGCACTCAAGTGGATGCGTTGGCGGTTGCGATCGGAACTAGCCACGGTGCTTATAAGTTCACCCGCCAACCTACGGGCGAGATCTTGGCCATTAGCCTGATTGCAGAAATTCATAAGCGTTTGCCTAACACTCACTTGGTCATGCATGGTTCCTCGTCGGTTCCTGCTGACTTGATCGAGATCATCAATGCAAATGGTGGTGCTATTCCTGAAACCTATGGCGTTCCGGTTGAAGAAATTCAAAAGGGAATCAAGAATGGGGTTCGGAAGATCAACATTGATACTGACAACCGTTTGGCGATTACTGCTGCGGTTCGTGAAGCCCTAATCGCTAAGCCTGAAGAATTTGATCCTCGTCACTTCTTGAAGCCATCGATTAAGTACATGCAGAAAGTGTGTGCCGATCGGTACAACGAGTTCTGGTGTGCGGGTCAAGCAAGCAAGATCAAGCAAATCAGCTTGGAAGAGTTTGCACGCAAGTATGCAAAGGGTGATCTTAAGCAGGTTGCTGCTAAGGTGTAGTTTTCAATTTTGAATTGAGAATTTAAGAATAGGGTGAGCTTAGGCTTGCCCTTTTTGTTTGGGAAATTTATTTGAAGTTGAATAAAGAACCGATCACCAGGTGAGAATGAACAATAGTGAAAAGTTCTTCCCCTTCAGCGTTCCAACTTTCCGAAATGATCTCTCGCTTCCTAATAAATAAAGCTTTTATTTTGGCAATTCTGAAATCGCGTCCAGAAGAGGAATTACACATTTGGAATAGAATCGCTCTCGATGAAGACCGCCTGCTTCAATAGCTCGGAAATATCCGCTTATGCAGTTCCGTTGAATAATATGGCCATCCATATAGTGTAAATTATCCCAGCCTCCTACGTTCCCAATGGCGATCGGTTGCCAAGGCTTCTTTGCTTTCTCAGAACTTAGAATTGCTTGAGAATGAGCAAGAAGTCCAATAATACCTGGCACAAGACGTGCATAACCAGTATGTCCATTATGGGTGCATTCTACTTTTGCATTCTCAAAGATCCCTGGATTCAATAGTCCATCACTTCCGACGGCGATAGCACCTTTTACATTGAAATAGACTTGATTTAATACAAGATCCCAATCGGGAGAATGATAATTCAATGCATAGTGTCGAGGTCTGATGCGATCGATGCATGAGAGTATCTTGCTCTGCGGATAAGCTGCACCCAATAGAATAATGCTATGAAGATTGGAAATATTAGGATTCAGTTCCAATGCTTCTATAATGATTGCAGCACCAAGACTATGACCGGATAGTATGATTTCTTCTTTTTCGACTGCAATCCTCTCCACTAGGCGAGCAGCAACTTCTTTAGTACGATGCTCAGACTCATGGAAATTAGCGACAAGCTTGGTTGGATTTCCTTCCAAGGTATTCCACTTGAATTCTTCGACTTTCAGTCCAAAATGAAGTTCTTTGGCGTACTTTCGATATTGTTGGGTGATCAGCGATTCTGGCTCAAGCTCTGAAAATCCATGGATATGAATTAGCTTCATTGCGGTTCTTTCATTAGATGGATTAACTTATCTAGAATACCCAAATTAGTTGTAAAAATTCGGCAGCAATGAGATACATGGCAGATTAGAAGATCGCGAAAAGCGCGAATTCTTCACCAAGGTGCAAGCATTGGATATCCATAAGTCAGCATTTCTAAAGTTTAACGGTTAGGAACTAGGTGGATAGCGATCGGATGTAATTTCTCATCTTGTCCCACCAAATGCAAATTCATCAACCGATCCCAAGCATCCTCAAGATCCTCATCCCACGGCTCAAAACAACTCGTCAAATGATCCTGCGGAATCGCCGCCAACCCAAACAAACTCACAAACGCAGCCAACTCCTGAGTCCTCGGCTGCTCCACCAACGCCACCCAACTCACCTCAAACGCCGCCGCCAAACTCACATGCGTCGAAGTCATCGGCTGCCCCCGCAACAAAGCCCTCGCCCCCAATCGTGAATCAGTCAACCGTTCCAACAAGGTCGCAATACTCGTCCTCGGCTTACTCACCAAATATCGCCCCACCAACTCCAACCCCAACGGCAAATACCCCAACCATTCACAAAGCTCCTTCACAAGCTGCCCTTCCGCCGCCACCCGCTCCGCCCCTAACAACTCAGTTAGCAACGCGATCGCCTCCCCCTCACTCAACACCCCAAGATCCAACCGCCGCATCTGCAACCGTTCCCGCGTCGTAATCAAAATCCGAAACGACGGATCAGCAGGCAAATAAGGCAAAACAGCCTCATAGTCTTCGATCGTCATCACATCATCCACAATCACCAACCGTCGCCCCTCCAACCCCTGCCGCCAGAAGTCATAACATTCCTGCACCTTCTGCACCGCCGTACTATCCGTCCCCGTCATCGGCAGCCCCATCCGAATGCCATAGCTCAGCACCTGCCCCACCACATCGCCCCCACTCAACCACCAAATCCCCGCCGGATAATCGCCATCATGCATCAACGCATATTGCACCGCCCATTCCGTCTTCCCCACGCCCCCCATGCCACTAGTAGCCGCCGAGATCGCCACCCTACTATCCCCCTTGTAACAGCGTATGCAGCTTCTCCAACTCATCCACCCGCCCCACAAATGTCTCGGAGCCTTTCTGAGTCACGATCGGACGGGCAACAGGTTGGCGTTCAACTATATAGTTTTCACCGATACAGTTAATATTGTCTTTGCCACTGATTTCGGTGTTGTAGGTAGTTTTAGCGGTGGTGTCGTATTTCATGGCTGAAGTTTATGAATGCTAATGGTTAACCTAAGTCCGATCCCCCCTAACCCCCTTAAAAAGGGGGAACCGGAGATTGAGTTGAGAATGGAGAATTAAAAAAACAATTCTTAGTCCCCCTTACCAAGGGGGATTTAGGGGGATCGGGACTCTCGGACTACGACTAATCATCTTTATGATGATGCACACCACCAATGTAGTTCTTATTCTTCGACCCAGTAATCGGCGTAACGTAAGCTGTGCCACCTTCATAAACATTCGTCGTAATCGGACTATTGTTCTGAATCTGCGTCAATTCAAAATGTAGATCATGCGCTAAATCCTTTACCATCTCCGCAAAGTCCGGCTGATTCCAAAATGTCGCCAGATAGTTTGTCAACGCCTGCACATCCTCCGCCTTATCCGCCGCCGCACCAGTCAACACCTCTACTGCCCGCATGACCCCGAATCTTTTCCCAAATCGGATTCGCGAGTTCCATCAACTTCTTTGAGGCCGCCGTCGTCAGTTGCTTACCCAACTCCCCCGCGCCACCTTCCACAAACTTATCCATCGCAATCTTACCGATCGCCATCGCCGCTGCGGTCGTCAATACTTCCATGGTGCATTCCTGGCGAAGGCGTGTAGGTTTTACTTCATCCCTTAGACGTAGAATTCCATAAAATAGTCTCGATTCACCAGAGATCTATATTTTATTCACACAATCTTAGTTTTTCGCGCAGCTATATCACCCTAAAAAGTCTGCACTACACCACCAGCTTCCTAAATCCCCTTAATTCAACCGTGCAGCAGCAGCCCTCGCCTCAACAGATTGAACCTGACGATTTACAGGAGTAAACGATCGATCGGCTTCTTGCACAATACGTTTGGGAATAACAATTTCAACGCCATTCACCACCGCGCCTAAAAATCGAACCGTCTCCGATTCATTCAATTGTTCTATTGCCTCATTCATCGTACTTTGCTGCGAAATCCCAGGACGAGTCACCAAAATCAATCCATCTGTCATTGGTTCTAATAGCAATGCATCATTGTTTTGACTCAACGCCGGAGCATCCACCACCACCAGATCAAACCGTCCACGCACATCTTCAATCAACCGCTTAACTTCATTAGATTCAAGAATTGACGAAGCTTGACGCTGAATTCCAGGACTCGGAATAATATATAAATTCTCAATCTCGGGAACAATTTGAACACAGTCATTAGCGTGAGAAAAATAGCGCAATGGCTCAATCTGTTGGTCCGCATTCAAGACCACATCAACCGATCGGCTAGGGGATGAACTCCGTAAGTCCCATTCAATAATCAAACTACGCTTCCCAGATCTAGCCGCCGCGATCGCCAAATTATACGCAACAGTTGACTTCCCTTCAGAAGCGATCGCACTCGTGATTAAAACAATACGCGGCAACTTCCCCTCATTCAATCGAAGATTGCTGCGGAACCGATCGTAAGATTCTCCATAAAGCAATTCACTATGGGTTAACAACGGAATACTTTGATGTAATTCCTGAATTTGCATATCCGGCAGCATTCCCAACACCAACACATCCTGATTCTTGAGACCTTCCCGCAGATCTTCTGCCATATACATGGTCCCTTCCAACATATCCAACAGAAAGATAATTCCAGCCCCCAAAATCAATCCACCAATGCCGCCGCCGAGGATAAATAACAATGGATTTTTAGGTGCGACGGGTTCAAGCGGTAATGCATTGAGTTGTGCAAGAGTCAAACTACTAACCGTCTCTGCTTCAGCCGTTCGAGCATCCACAAGTTTGGCTTGCATTTGATCGTAAAGCGCTTTTTTTAGTCTGAGTTGGTCTTCTAGCCGAACACGGGAAAGTTGTTTATTCGGTAGATTTTGCAATTGTTCTCGAAGCTTTACCCCCGAACCTCCAATAATGGTCAATTGCCGAATTAAACTATCGCGCTGAGTGGTGAGTTCAACTAAGCGCATCGCCAGCCTTTGACGTTCGGGATCAAGACTACTACTTTGACGCACATTACCAGGGAATGGTCTAGCCACGCCACCGCCACCCATCACTTCACCGACACGTTGTTGAAGCTGAGCTTCGTAAACTTTGATTTGGGTCGTGAGTTGAATGATTGTGGGATGCTCAGGCTGAAAGTCCTTACTCGCGATCGCAAGTTGGGTTTCCAATTGAGCAATTTGACTATTGAGAGTGCTCAAACGTGGATCTGCACTCAGAGCCGAAGACACGTAAGCTTGCTCGGCTGTCATCCCAAGCTTAGTTTGCAGACTACCAATTTCTGCATTCACGCCTTCAATTTGAACCTGTAGGGCACGTTGCTGACCTTCGCCCTGAGAAATTGCCATACTAATACTTCCATTTTGCGCCGCAATCAATGCTGGACCTTCCGCACGATCGTATGCTTCTAGGTTTTGCTCGGCAATTGTCAATTCATCCCGAATTTTCGGCAATCGTTGATTTAGCGACTTCATCACTTCATTCAACCGTGCCGTATTTCCACTTTTACTACGATCGATCGCACTCTGTGAAAGCCGTTCAACAACTTGTTGTGCCCGATTTTGATTGCTATCTTTGTATTCCAACTTAACCTGTTCTGCACTACCTGTCGGCGCTTTTTTATCTTTAGCCGCTGCCGCTGCTGTCGCCGGTAAACTAACCTTAAGATTTCGCATCATGGCCCGAGGATCGAGTCCTACTTCCTTCGCCGTTTTAGTAATAATCTCATCACTCAAGATCGCATCTGCGGTAATACTCTCAATAGGTTGCCGCACTTCCGTCCCCGTCGCCGAAAAAATAGTCGTTGGCCGATTTCCCACCAGCGTCGATTCCACCGTATACACTGGAGCCGCATCCGGAATAGAAAGCGCCAAACTGCCCCCAGCCAGCCCCAAAACCAACCCAGTCGGGAGCAACCATTTATAACGATCGACAGCAAGGAAATAACGTTTAATAAGAGCAGATGCCATAGGATATAGGGGAATGAAGACTTAAGAATGTTAAATAAAAAGAGAAGAAGATAAAGAATTGAATAATCTGAAGTCTCAATTCTACCTTCTCAAGTCTCTACCGTCCTGTTCCTCCTGTTGGACCAAATAGGTCTGAGGCACTGGTGCCTAATTGTTTGAAGAACAACGTGAATCCGAGCACATCTCGAAATGGCTGGGTGAATAAATTCAGGGCATAGCTGATTCGGCCCACAAAATTACGGCCAATTACAATCACATCACTATCTTGAAGTACGATGTTTTGCTTTGGATCACCCATGAGTGCACCTTTGCCATTCACTTGAAAGGTGATTGCTTTTTGCTGAACGGAATCAAATCGAACAATCGCAACGCGAGCTAGATTGGCTTGATCTGGATTCAGACCGCTTTTTGCTAACGCATCAACAAATCTACTTCCGTTGGGCACCGGGACTTCGGTTAAACCACCTCGGGCATAGCTAAGAATTCTAACAATGAGGATGGGCTTAACTAAGGTCGATCGGGCAACAATAGAGCGATCGTAATCTCCCACTTTGGTTGGATCTAGTGTCGGGATGACAATTGCGTCGCCATCTTGTAACCGTAAGTCTGGCAATGCTGAACCATCTTTAAGCGGTGTATACAAATCAATATTTTGCTCCTTAATCGTACCATTGGTGAAGGTTCGTCGGACTTTCACAGATCGCAAATCACCGCGTTCAGTAGTCCCGCCTGCCGCGAGTAATACCGATGAAACTCGACCAGTAGTTTGGAGTAATGGATAGAGACCAGGTTTAGCAATCTCGCCCGAAATTGTGACTTGGACTGGGCGGGGAGTCGAGAGGGAAAGAAGAACGATCGGGTTAATAATGTAACGACTTACGGCTTGACGGACTCGCTCTTGAGCTTCCTCAATGGTTAAACCTTGTAGGGAAATTTTGCCCAATACGGCATGAGTGATTTTACCTTCTTGATCGATCGCCGCCTGAAAGCTCAAATCTTGAAACCGCTGCACATACACCGTAATCACATCCGACGGACCTAGGCGATAGGTGCTGAAACGGTCGGGTTGAGGGGCAAGGGGTTCGGGAATTATGGCGGGAATCGTGAGATCAGACTGTACGATCGGCCTACCTTCCGCAGGCAATTCACCCCGATCGCGCAATCGTTGGCGAGCTTGCTCTAACAATTCCTGCACACTGGCTCCGGTAGGCTTCACGTTTGATTGAACATCCGGTGGCATAGCAGTTTGAGCAATAGCGCTGGGGACGATTCCGTGAACGAGTAAAAGTGAGAGCAGAACGGAGGCACGTTTCATGGCAGGGACCAGGGCTAGGTCAGAAAGGGGGAATGATCAGGCAGGCGGTTGGGGACGTAGGGCTTGGTTGACAAGCTGTACTTGAACCGTTTTGGCAAGTTCAGTTAGACGATCGCGATATTTATTTAGATCATCCAGCGGTTCCATTGGGAACATAATCGCAACAGCAACCCAGGGCTGACGTTGACCCTTAAGTTGGGCTAGACGATCGGCAACATACCAACGGCTAGGGCTAGAATGCCCACCATCGCTCCAGGCGTACCACTCCATCACGGCATAGGTCCGTTTTGTAGTCCAAGCTCGGAAGATTTTTGCTTGAACAGAATTTGTGACAGAACTGTTGCTGTCGGCAAGTTTGAAATCAAATGATTGCTCTCCATCAGAATCCGTCTGCCAACGCTGAATTCCATTAATTTCAGACCATTCAATCTCAGGTTGATCTTTGGGACCATTTTGAGTAAATAGAAATAAACTAGCCTCTTCATTACGATCGTTTTGGATCTGTTGAATCGACCAAGAATGTCCTCCTAAAATCACTGTACGCTGCTCTTGGGTCGGCCAACCGGAAACTTGAATGCCTTGTTTACGAATGACTCTAAGTTGAGCCAGGTTTTTGACAGCGGGTGGATTTTGCCACTGCCATTTACCTGCTAGATAGCCAGGGACTGCTCCGATCGTCAAGACGACGGTTAGCAACAGTAAGAGCAGAATTCGAGGGAGACGATCGGGGTTAGAAAGGGTAGCCATAGATATTAGGAAGAGGAGGGTTTATGGAGACGAAATCTTTAGGTAGAGGCTAACTCTGGTCCTCCTTGGGTGAGGGAATGATCGATCGAGATTCAAATTTCCCAATCCACCACACCAAAATTCCTAAAAGTCCCGCTGAATAAATATCGCCGCCCCAACTATCATGCAGCCAGAAAAATAGCCCATCTTGGCCCGTACCATGAAAATAAGTCAGGATAGTATTGCGAATAATATTACCGATGACGCTGAGTCCGGCAGCACAAGTCACAAAAAAGAGAACAAACTTGCGACGCTGATCTAATCCGGTCCAGTTCAGCAATAGCAGCGCAACATAGACGCTGGTAAACATCATCTTTAATCCAGCACAATAAGGCGCGACCTCAACTTGCCTTCCATTCAAGTAAAGATAAAATTGATCGACCGTAATCGGGAACCCAAGCAGTTTTAGAATGATCCCTGCCACATTAGCAATGAATATTTGCAAGGGTGCAGTAAAAGGCGCAATTAAGTAGGGCAATTCATTAGGGGTTGCTAGCCATAGCAACAGCATCGGAAACCCTAAAATGCGAAGTCCAGCACGGCCCTTAAAGGTGAGAATGATACCCGTCAACATTAAAGGAAGTGAGAGATTAACGGGTTCAACAAGGTTGCTGAGGTAGAGAATGCCCGCGATCGTACAAACTGCTATCCCCAAGAATTGATCGCGGACTGATGCGGTCAAGGGAATGAGTTTCGATCGGGATTGCCATGCTAAATATGCCGCAAATGGAATCCCAATCATACCGTGACTGAAATATTCATGTTCAATGCTAATGGATTTGAACATCCAACCATGAACCCAATGAAACAACAGCGGCACATACATCAGTGACAAAATCAATCCGATCGCCCCGGTTATCCAAGGAAATTTGTTGGCATTAAACTTACCGTTAAACAACGAGCGGGTATTGACAGGAAGGACACGCATGGCAAACCAAGATATTAAGGAAAGGTATTAATCGAAGATTCGTCGGGATTATGCTGGAATTAATAGATCAGCAGTCTGAACGACGGGCTGAACGATCGCATCCGTTAGAACACTCACGACTTGTTCAACTTGCAATCGTGTCATTCCAGGAAAAATAGGTAACGACAGACTTTCCGCTGCGAGTTTTTCAGCTACTGGAAAATCACCTTCACGATACCCAAGAAATTGAAAGCCCGGTTGGAGATGACAGGGCAATGGGTAATGAATTCCAGCTTGGATACCGTTCGCTTCTAAATACGCTAGAAGAGTGTCACGATCGAGATTGCAGGTAAAATTCGCTTCACCAGATTGAACCACCCGGACAATGTACAAATGGTAAACATGTCCCCGCCCAACATGGTTTTGCATGGGCGAAATGCCTTGACGGATGAGGGGATTTAATAACTGTTGATAGTCAGTAGCTAGAGCATTACGTTCTTGATTCCATCGGTTTAGATGGGGCAGCTTAACTTGCAAAATCACGGATTGTATGGTGTCGAGACGACTATTTGTGCCGACTTCAGTGTGAAAATATTTTTTCGGGGCACCATAGTTACGCAGAGTTCTCATTTGATTAGCAACTTTTTCATCCCGCGTGACAAACATGCCACCATCACCCATGGCCCCTAGATTTTTACTTGGATAGAAGCTAAATGCCGCGCCGATACCAATTGACCCCGCCCGATAGCCTTCTCGCTCGGCTAGATGAGCTTGGGCTGCATCTTCAAAAATGAGAAGATCATAGGTGGAAGCTAGATTAATCAAGAGGGTCGGAGAGACCATTTGACCATAGAGATGGACCGGGAGAATAACCCTTGTGCTGGGAGTTATGGCCCGTTCTGCGGCAGCCAAATCAATGAGACCTGTACTGGCTTCGCAGTCTACTAAAACTGGTGTAGCCCCCGATCGCAATACGCCAATCAAGGTTGCAATAAAGGTATTGGCGGGCAAAATTACTTCATCACCTTGACCGATTCCGCAGGCTTGTAGTCCTAGAGCGATCGCATCAGTGCCACAGGCCACACCAACCCCATGGGCGACTCCGCAGGCATTTGCAAAATCGGCTTCAAAGTCTTGAACAGCTTGGCCCATAATGTAATCACCTCGGCGCATCACACCCAGGACGGCAGCTTCGAGTTCGGCCTGAATCATCTCGTGCTGACGGGTAATATCGGCGAAGGGAACGATCGGGGTTTTCATGGTGAGCAGCTAACTGATGATTGAGTACAAAGAAAATAAAAGGGTTTAACGCCCTAGACTTAAGCTTTGGATTTAGAGGATTGGACTCGGATTTAAAAGTTTTAACTTTCCCCTAGAGTGCCCGTCATCTGAGTCACGTCACCAGATTTATTTATTCTTGTAACTTCTTTATAAAGCCTCAACTCTCTTTAGGCATTGCGCCACAGCTTAAGGAACTGATCCATCGTTGCGGGTGGGAGTTGTTTCTGGAGATCCTGAAGCGCTTTGTCTTGATGGGGTAAGGCTTTATAACTTTTGCAGACATTGGTCAGGAGCAAGGGAGATGTCGCCATGGGAGATGTCGGACCCACTTGTCGCCATTGCTGAATAAAGGTCTGCATAGTGGATTGGCCGATCGCTTGATTCAGCCAATTTAGGGCTATGTCTTGGTGCGCTAAGGATTTATAGCTTTTACAAACATTAACTAGAGTTGAGAGTGATGGTGCTACCGCAATGTCATTGGACATGAGAGCCGACCAAGTACGTCCACCCACAATGCCGTCGGGGAGTAGACTGACTGATTTTTGGAAATTGATCACCGCTTGTCCAGTGCGTGGCCCGAATTGACCATCGGCAATGCCAATATTTGCGCCTTTAGCATTCAGCAAGGTTTGTAGTTCAGCGACAATTTTACCCGATTGACCTTGACGCAACGGTGCTTTCGAGTTGAGCAAGGTTTGTAATGTATCAAGATCACCATTGAAATTATTCAGATCACAGGCCCCCGAAATCCCAGGAACGTTCCCGGATTCACTGTATTGATGGAAGGTCCAAGATTTCCAGCCGCCCGGTACCCACGGATTATTGGTCTCATAGTGGGCAATCCAAAGGCGATAGTTGGCACCCAGACGAGGCGTATTTTTTAGGGTTGCGTCCCAAAAGTTGGGGAAGGTGTAGATGAGCGGACGACGACCGATCGAAGCTTCAACGGTATCGAGCCAGATCCCTGCTTGATTAATCACTGTGTCTGGATCCAGACCATAGCTTTTTTCTAAATCTAATACGGGAGGAAGATCGTTGGTTTCCCAGATCGATCGGGTCAGGTCTAAAAAGTTTTTGGCTTGAACTTTGGGATCTTTGCTAGCAATAAAAAAATGGTACGCACTCCGAATAATTCCGACGGTACGTAAGCCTGCCCAGTTCTTGGCAAACATTGGGTCTCGACTTTCCACGCCTTCGGTGGCTTTGACAAAGCAGTACGTCACGCCACTATCCGCAACCGCTTTCCAATTGATGTCACCTTGATATTCAGAAACGTCAATTCCTTTTAACATTAGATCCTTCCTAGCTTGGCTTAACTTACGCCCTATTTTACACAGTGGCTCTCATATCACCCAATTTTATAGCTCTAGAGGATTGCTTCAAGGTATAACAGAGGCAGTAATTTTCAATATATTTAGTGGCGATCGGGGATCAGAATTTATGGTTTTTAATGCAAGTGTTTTAGGCTTAACCACAATACAGCGCGGGACGCAGAATGATCTTGCCTTAGCTTGGCAACGTTTTTTGCGGGATAAAAGCTTGCCTGTAGGTACACCTGATGGAGACTTTGGCAAAGCTACTGATGCGGCAACTCGTACCTATCAAACGAACAATAAACTGCCCGTGACGGGGATTGTTAATACCACGACCTATCAAGTAGCACTGCAACAAAATTTCATTTTTTATGTAGCAAACCTAACTGCATCCAAACTTTTACAAGCGCTGAACTATGGCTTAGATGAAGTGAAAGATTTGCAACGATCGCTGAACATAATCGGCAAACTCACTCCCGCTCTTCAAATCGACGGAGACTTTGGGGCCAACAGTACCCGAGGCATGGTGGAGGTTTATAAACGGCTTGATACCAAATTCCGATCGACCTTAGCGGCGCAATTGTCAGCGACAACCAAGAAGAAAATTGGCACCGATTTTGAACCCGGCCTTGATATTCTGACGGAATTTTCCAGGCGTTTGCGCCAACGTCTCAGCGGCAAAGAATGGGTCGATTTTAAGCCCGCTAGTAGTTCTCTAGATGATCTCTCATCACCGTTTCGTCAAAATGCTAAAGCCTTTTTAAAAGCAGTTCAAGATGCAGGTGCGACGGTCAAAATAAACAATACCCTTCGACCACCAGAACGGGTTCATTTAATGCATTATTCCTATCGTATATCGGCTGAAGGCTTAGCTCCACAAGATGTTCCGACATTTCCCGGGGTGAATATTGACTGGGTTCATTACACACCCGATCTGTCTGTCAAGATGGCAAAGGAAATGGTGACGGCCTATGATATTGCATTCCGGCCAGCATTACGATCGAACCATACGATTGGCTATGCGGTTGATTGCGAAATCGATTGGAGCAAACCGATTCGGGTGAAAGATGGCAATGGTAATGTTGTTCAAATTACTGGTCCCGGTGAAGGCTGGAAAGATGAAGACTTGTGGGCAGTAGGAGAAACCTATGAGGTATACAAACTGCCTGCCGATGCCCCACATTGGTCTATTGATGGCTATTAAAACTTTAGTAGTTTTTAGTAGTTTGTATTAATTTCGTTCGATCGAGTGCTGTGAAAGTGGGTGTAGTCAATATATCGATCGCCCACTTGATCGATATAAATAATATCTATGAATTGATGATCCCAAAGAATATCGTTAATATCGTAACTATTACGGACATGAATGTTGTAACTGACGGTTTCATCAATTCCTGCTATTGAAATAATAAATTGTCCATTGGCCGATCGAAACTGTTCAGCGGTCATCTTATACAACGGGCTATCTGAATCAATCGTATGCATAATATTCCAGCTTAAGGCAAAACTTGGAGTATGGGCACGAGACAACCCCAATGAATAAAATCGTCGCATTCGATTCCCTTCTGTTGTCATTTCGTCACGGCTAAAGTAGAGCTGAGCTTGGGCTTCCACAATATGATTGCTGCGTTCGTTAGCGGCTCGTAAAATCAATGTGGGGATACCGTTGTACGTGGTAATCAAGGCATGATTACTAAAAATTATCCGTGCTGATGGCCGTGAAAATCGGGAGAATCCGAGTCCTGTGATAATGGCAATACTCAATAAGCTCATAATTGATTCCATGGTGACAATGATATTGGCGTAGGACGTTTTGGGTGACATAACGCCATATCCAATGGATGAAAATGTCTGCACACTGAAGAAGAATGAATCCTCAAAGTTTCCTGTTCTTGCGCTCACGACGCAATCGCCGCCCATTAAATAGAATGTCGCGAACACACTATTGAGACATAGGTAGCCGATCGCAATTAACAGAAAAAATGTGCCCCAAGAAACCGACAGCATCAAATGATAGGGATCGCGCCAATATTGCTGCCATACATTTCCAGTATCGATACTAAATTTTGCGCCCTGACGGGCAATGCGGACAGGCCGTTGATGGCGACGGCTAAATGCTAGGGGAGACTTCATAGAATGCAACAGATCAGAACTTCTACGTACATCGTAAGATTTTTAAGCAGTCTGTGCTAACTTCCTGAAAAGACAGACCATAATAGTCTGGGTTAATTTATTGAGACTATTATTATGGCTAGAACTGCAAGCGAATACGCCGTCCATCTGTTGATAGCAGGCGGACATCGAGAAGAGGTCCGTTTCCCCGCACTGCAAGACTTTCAGAAGTGGTATACCGCTGAGGTTCAGGCCAAGGCGAACTCGAATGATTTTGTGCAGGTGCCCATTAAGAATATTCAAGGTGAGTACATGGTGGTCCGTCCCTCGTCTATTTTGGGGATTCGGGTGGAACCGATTTTCTCGGGTAGCGTCGATCGGTATGGTTAATAGGTGATTAAAACAACCTTAAATCATCAAATTGGACCACAGGAGCAACGGAATGACGCGATCGAATCATCAGAAAATGAATAGGGCAATAGTCGCCGGATGCGTTGTTCTGACAATCATCATCTCCGTTACTCCAGCCTGGACTAGATGTGTAACCTTAACAGCTGTAGCCTCAGCTGTAACCTCAGTTAAGTGCGAAGTTTTACCAAAAATTTCTATAACACCATGGCCAATTCCCAGTCCCAAAGCCTCTCCCATAGTCCCAGCGCTCAAACGTTTGACGACAGCACCAAAAGATCTGGGGTTCGATCGTGCTCTTTTTGGCTTGAATAACGATCGATCAGCTTTACTAAAATCAATCGATCAAAGCCTCAACTATTTGCAAACTGATGTCGCCGATCGAGCTTATCGTCATTATCCGATCGTGGGTGTGACGCGGGGCCGAGTGCTGCGATCGGTACGACGGTTTCGCATTTTAGTCCAGACCAGCAAAACATCTGAACAATTGCAACAACGGGTGATTCAAGAGTTCGATTTTTATGAATCTTCAGGCAAAGATGGCAATGGGACTATTGACTTTACGGGATACTTTGAACCCGTGTATATCGCAAGTCGTAAGCCCGATGCCATCTTTCGATATCCGCTCTATCGGCAACCCAGTGGATTTGCAAACTGGTCGAAGCCTCACCCAACTAGAGCCGAACTTGAAGGAAACGATGGCTTAAATGCCAAGCAAGGCAAACTCAACGGTTCAGAACTAGTATGGATGAACAATAGGCTTCAAGCATTTCTAGTTCAGGTGCAAGGTTCGGCGAGGCTGTCCTTAACGGATGGAACGACCATGGCGATCGGGTTTGATGGGAATACGGATTATCCTTATGTTGGTATTGGGCGAGAATTGATCAAAGATGGCAAATTTAAATTAGAGGAACTAACATTGCCAAAAATTTTGCAATATTTTCAAGATAATCCAACGGATCTTGATCTCTATTTACCTCGAAACAATCGCTTCGTCTTTTTCCGCAATACCCAAGGCGCACTCGCAACAGGCAGCCTCGGCCTTCCCGTCACCGGAAATCGAAGCATTGCCACAGATAAGAAGAAAATGCCACCGGGCGCACTTGCTTTGATTGATACTGAGTTGCCAGACAATGAGTTAACTCCCGAACGGGTTGGGCAGTTTGTTTTAGATCAAGATACGGGCGGCGCGATCGTGGGTCCGGGTCGTGTTGATGTATTTATGGGAACAGGCGATCGGGCGAAGGCAAAAGCTGGATTGGTACGATCGATCGGGAAACTCTATTACTTACTATTGAAATAAGGGAAAATTTGATTCAATAATTCGTCAAGTAATGCCCAAAATATTTTCGGACATTACCTGGCACAATTAATGATTTAAATCGGCGATTGTCTAGATTCTATGACTCACGTGAATTGGCTTACGGATATAGCAAAATTTTGTAAGTTTCTGGCGTTGGTTTTACGGCTTGTTCCACCGCGATCGCCAAATCACTCAATGGATATTTGTCGCTGATCAATGCATCAACATCAATCTTTTTCTGAAAGACCAACTCCGCCGACAACGCTTGCAACGGGAACGCCGAACTATAACTCCCCATCAAATCAATCTCACGACGATAGATTAAGTTTGGATTAATAGGAATCTCTAATTCATCAGGAAATTCTGCAAAAAACAATACCTTGCCGCCCTTACGCGTACAATCCATCGCTTGGAAAAATGCCCGATCGCTCGGAACTGCTAACAAACTCACATCGACCCCATATCCGCCCGTTTCAGCTTGTATTTTCTGAGCCAAATCAGGATCTCTTGCATCAAATGCCGCATCTGCACCGATCGAAAGTGCTTTCTCAATACGCGATGGAATCAAATCCGTAGAAATCGCCCGCGCTCCGAAGTGTTTGACCAACATAATCAACATTAATCCGATCGGCCCTGCGCCAGTTACTAAGACACTTTGACCTTCACGAATTTGCGCTTTTTTCACCGCCTTCAAACAGCAATTTGTTGGCTCGACAAAGCTAGCCTGTTCAAAGGTCACATCATCAGGAATCGCACTCAATCCGCCACTCGTCACAATATGTCCCGGTACTTTCACATATTCCGCAAACCCGCCGCCACTAGGCGAAAACCCAGCCGTAGTCGTGACATTTTTATAGGTATCGCA
>JAYUEU010000117.1:0-5634 GCA_043739065.1 Synechococcales cyanobacterium
CCAGAGCAAAAAGCTCAAAATGCCAAAGCTAAAGCCGTTTTTGAATCGACCAATGCGCCCGTGGATGCCTATGTAGAGATGCATGTTTCTATTGGTAAAGGCAATGCGATCTCCTTTGCGAGCAACACAGCACTGAATTTGACCGACGAAAAAGGCAATAAACTAGGCAATCTATCGGCCACTCAAGCCCATACTGCACAGCTAGCGGGTGGCGGAATTACGATCGATTCTCAAAACTTCCCTGCCAAAACCTTCATCGAACCTGAACCCGGCGGCTTGCTATACCTAAACAATCGTCCTTATCGAGGCAAACTATTGCTTGCATCTGATGGCGGCACGCTTCATGCCGTGAACTACATTAATCTACGTCATTATCTTTACAGCGTCGTGGCCAGCGAAGTCTCCCCAGTTGGAGTCCAGAAGCCATCAAAGCCCAAGCCGTTGCCGCCCGTTCCTACGCCCTGACTTACTATTTCAAGCCCGCAAATTCTCTGTATCACATTGGCAGCGATGAATATTTTCAGGTTTACAGCGGCACTCAACGAGAAGACGATCGCAGTAACCAAGCCGTAGATATCACCTCTGGAGAATACGTCAGCTACAAAGGCGGAGTCGTGGAATCGCTTTATGCTGCGTCTGATGACATCGTAGCGGAAGCCTTTTCAGGAAGGGGGATGAGCCAATTGGGGGCAAAGAGTTTGGCGGAGAAAGGCTACAAATATGACCAAATTTTGGCCAACTATTACCCAAGCACTAAGGTCGGGAAAATTGCTAAAGATGAATAGTATGGTGAATGAATCAGGGCGATGAGGCCGATCGTAATCAGAGACCCGTTGTTCCTAGTTCTGGTTAGTTTTCGTGGGAATAGTGCCAAAGGACTCGATCGCTTAATCGTTAAATTTTGGGACTATCGTATATTCCGCAGCCAAGAATTACGCTTTTAAGGGATAATCTTCAGGAATTCGGTTTAATCAATCTGCACAGGGATGCTTTTTAAGTAATGTTGATGTTTCTTTGGCTCATACTCACGATCGGTGGACTGCTCGCATTAGTGGCGATCGGTCTAGATTTCCAATATCGCCGTCGGCTGGGAAATGCTTTAGAAGTCACTGCTGGAAAATGGGACATCATACCCGTCAGCCCAACCCACTGTCAGATTGTCGGGAAAATGGAATTCATTAATACTACTAAGCGACTTGATGTGATGATTCCTGATCTTTGGACAGACGTTCAACTTCTATCCAAAGCTTCCACCCAAGGCATTACCAAACGCAGCCGAGTCATCAACCATTTTAATGATTTCGATGCTCGTGAGGATGAATATTGGGAAAGCGACATTGTGGATTTAGGCAAACGCGAGACGATCGAAATCCGCATTGATTTGGAAGGCAACAAGGTAGATGCGCTTCAAGTAGCCTGGATCAAACTGAGATATGTTACCTACGGTCCTGGAGGCAAAGTTCCCTGTACCAAGCATGTCATTGTGCCGTTGAAATTTCCCTCTATTAATGACTCGAAGCGCTGGCGACCTGCGGAAAATTCGGACATTTTGCCAATTAAAACTCACCTACTCACAAATCTTGATGATCCCGTTGAAGTCGTTAAGCAGTATGTCCTTCCCCATGCCCAAAAAGGTGACATTGTAACGATCGGTGAGTCCCCATTGGCGATCATTCAAGGCCGATTCCGCCACTTCATGGATATTAATCCGGGTTGGTTAGCCAAGCGATTGTGCTACATGTTTCAATCTACCTCCAGCTTAGCTACAGCAGGTGGATTGCAGGCACTGATTGATATTGTGGGGGCACCGAGAATCTTTTTAGCCTTTGTTGGCAGCATTCCCTTTAAGCTATTGCCCAAATTAATGGCCCGTAAACTTAATGTCGATGGCATGTTCTATCGGCTGGCTGGGGAACAAGCCAACTTAGTGGATGATGTCACGGGCACGATTCCGCCTTATGATCAATTTGTGGTGTTGGGTCCACTGAATCCCCAAGGTGTTTGCGATCGAATTAAAAAAGAAACAGGACTTGAAGCAGCGATTGTGGATGTAAATGATTTGCGGCGCGTTAAGATATTGGCAGCGACGACTGGTATTCCCGTTGATTTTCTAGAGAAAGCTCTGATTACAAATCCAGCAGGCAATGCTAGTGAGCAAACACCCGTCGTCTTGATTCGTCCATCGGCAAATTAGACTCGTTCCGATATAGCTTTTTCCCGCTCACTTTTCTGGATCCTCTCCCATGATGCGACCTTCTCGTCCCACTTCGACCGTCAATATTCGCACGTTGCAGTATCGAGACTTAGAAGTATTCGATCGTATTAGTCGGTCGGTTATGGAAGAGATTCCCAGTGCAGCCTCCATGGTGCGTGAACACAACATTGATGTAAGCCGTTGGTATGGGTTGCTGAACTTTTTGCGATGGTTCCCGAATCCGTTGCGCTATTCACTGTCCATCCAAATTGCTGAAGCAGCCTCTAAAGTTTGCGGCGTAATTCAGACTTCGCCTTTTAATAGCGCAGGTACCACTTGGCGGGTCGATCGGTTAGCCGCAGAATCGGTTGTTGTCACAGCAGACGAAGACAAAACCACAACCCTAGTCACCGCTATGGACTTAGGTTCGTTGCTATTACGAAACAGTTTTGAAACCATTCTTCAGGCGCGCACCTGGATTTTGGAACTGGATGTGAGCGACGAAACTCGGTTGCCACTTTATCGGCACAATGGATTTCAGCCCGTGGCTCAGATGACCTATTGGTCCATTGCTCCCGAACAGCTTCAGGAAATTGCCCAACGTGAACCCGATTTGCCCAATCTTCTCCCCGTAAGCAATGCAGACGCTCATTTGCTCTATCAACTGGACAACATGGCTATGCCGCCACTGGTCCGCCAAGTTTTCGATCGTCACCCACAGGATTTTAAAGTCAGCCTGTTTGGCTCCCTGGTGCAATTAGTCAAGCAGTGGATGACGCAAACCGAAGTCGTGAGTGGGTACGTATTTGAACCCCAGCGCAAAGTTGCCATTGCCCATTTTCAAGTCACTCTAAGCCGCGATGGCTCTCAATCTCACAGTGCCCAACTGGCCGTGCATCCCGCCTACACTTGGCTCTATCCCGAAGTGATGGCCCAAGTCGCCCGCATTACCTCCGAGTTCCCGAGCCAATCGCTGCAAATTTTGTCGGCGGACTATCATCCAGAGCGCGAAGCCTACTTAGAGCGGGTCGGGGCTAAACGGATTGCCCATACGCTAATGATGTCCCGATCGGTCTGGCACAAACTCAGAGAAACCCGATCGATGCCCAGCCTCGAAGGTATTCCCTTGGGCGATGTTATTCCTGGATTCCAGCCATCCCGCAAACCTGTGCCCGGTCGGATTATGTTGGATCCCCAAATCACAAAATTTCGTATCCGCCAACCGCGTAAAATTTCGCCAATCAATCGGGAAACTAGTTCAAACAACGATCAACTTTTTCCCCCTCAAGATCCCGATCCTTGCTGCTAAATGAATAATCCAAGAATTGCAGCGATCGCCCTTGATATCGGTAAAAAACGCATTGGTGTAGCGGGTTGTGATGGCTTGGGTTTGGCCGCAATTGGGTTAGTGACGATCGATCGCAAGTCAGTGGACTATGTGATTCAGGAATTAACCAATATTGTTCACGATCGGCAGCCCACGGTATTAGTTGTGGGGTTTCCTTTCAATATGGATGGCACTGTCGGACCTCAAGCTAAGCAAACCGTTCGCCTAGCTGGCATTTTGTCGAAGGCCGTTGGTCTGCCTGTTGAGTATGTAGATGAGCGCCTAAGTAGCATTGAGGCCGAAGATTTAATCAAAGCTGAGAACCTGTCACCATCCCAAAATAAAGGGTTAATCGATCGTAAAGCCGCTGCTCTTATCCTAGAACGATGGTTAGCTGGGAACGATCGGGTCGATGAGAAAATTTTATTATTGGAAAATATATTTAAGACAGTCGTGTCGATTGATCCAAATTAAGGGATACTATTCTGGAGAAGAACGCTGATAGAAACCCATTCGGGGCAGTCGTTGTATCTTTGAAACAGGATAGGAAGATCCCCAAATGGAAGAAGAAATTTTTGATGCCCCCACTGTCACGGTTACGGACGAGACGGGCCTGACACTCGATTGCTACGTAGAGCATAATCTTTCCGTAGATGGAGAAGACTATGTTCTGTTGCTTCCTGTAGACTCCACCATCGAAATCGTGTCTTGGCAAGACGACGGGACCGATGAAGAGGAAGCAGTGTTGGTGGAAGATCCAAGCCAAATCGATCGGATTCTTCCGACCGCCAAAGCTGTTCTCTCCGAACAAAACCTCACGATTAAACGCACGGCTGTTGTGTTGACCGTTGAAGGTGATCTCCCAGAACTCGTCGATGAGGAATATTCTGAAGAGAAAGGTGATGAAGAAGACGAACAAGAAGAGCTTCAGCTTCTTGCTAGCTTCTACCATGAGGATCAGGAGTATGCCATTTATGCTCACTTAGATCCGTATTTCATCTTGGCTCGTATGGGCGAAGACGGCAAACCTATGTTGCTTTCCCCCGAAGAACTCAAGCGGCTCGAACCTATGCTCCCGATGATTGAAGATCAACTCTTTGATGTTTTGGAATAATTCGGTTTACCAGAGTTGAATTACAGTTGAGTTTCGATCGGTCAATTTCGACGAATTAAAGCGGAAAATCCTCCAATCTTTGGTTTTATTAAATCAAAACTTGGAGGATTTCTATTTCTAAGGGTAGAGATTTTGGGGTGAGCGTCCATAAAATTCGATCGAATCTTAACGGTTAGGCGTAGAATAAGCCAGGTTTGTTAGAATGACCATCGCCTTAAATTAAGAGCTGTTTTTCATGAGTATGATGCGTAAATTGCTATTGTTCACGCTGATAACCGTCGGAGGAATCGGACTTGGAACCTGGCAAGCAACATCATGGTGGGAACGGGAAACCAAGCCTGCTGCCATGTCTGGGGAATCAACTCCCCTCATCGTAACAATAGAACCGGGTAGCTCATCCAAGATGATTGCCGATCGATTGTCTGAGTTGCGGGTATTACGATCGAAATCGGCATGGCAACTGTGGACGCGATTACAGGGCTTTAAAAATCGACCTGGTGGATTCCAAGCTGGATCCTATTCTGTTTCAGCTCAAGAATCACTACCAGAAATTGCCGATAAAATTTGGACGGGCCAAGTCGTGACGACAAAATTCACGATTCCAGAAGGCTGGAATATTCGTCAAATGGCCGCTTATTTTCAAGAAAAAAAATTCTTTACCGCTGATCAATTTATCAAAGCTGTCGAACAATTTCCTAATAGCTCCGCCGCAATTCAAGCCTCTTGGCTTCCCAAAAATCTTCCTCTAATTGAAGGCTTTCTCTTTCCAGATACCTACGAAATCCCGGCTGGGACCGTTACTCCAGACCAAGTTATTCAGCAAATGCTCGATCGGTTCAAATCAGTCGCGTTGCCTATCTATCAAGCCAATCAAAATCAAGATCCCTTAAAACTTGACCTATTACAATGGGTCACACTTGCCAGTATCGTCGAAAAAGAAGCTGTCATTCCAAAGGAGCGCCCGATCATCTCCGGTGTTTTCATCAACCGTCTCAAAAC
>JAYUEU010000118.1:0-12135 GCA_043739065.1 Synechococcales cyanobacterium
GTTACCCAACCGTTCTGCAAAAGCAATCCCGTTGCCAAAACTAGAGACCGTAACGCCCGCACCATTGGAAGTAGAAGCTGTGAAATCGGTGACAATCGAGGTGCCTAAGCCAATGATGGAGCGTCCAAAGCCGATTGAGACACCGCAGCCGATCGAAGCACCAAAGCCAGAAATAATGCCAGAAGCACCCCAACAACTAGCACCACCAGTTCCAACCTTTGAACAACCAAATCCTTCACCTATATCGGTATCAAAAACGTTAAATGTTCCACCGCCTGCCAATAGCTTGAACGTCCCCGCTGAACCGATCGTTCCCATTGCACCGATCGCAGTCTTCACTCCAAATTCCCAAATCTTCGCAAAAACAGGCGATGGATTGGTCCTGCCGGATTCGTTACCAACAGTGACACCGACCGTACCTCAACCCACAACCGTCTCAGTCCCACCGCTATCCACAATTTCTCCCTTAGCACAACCCAGAATTCAACCGACGATCGTCCCCAATGTGGTCCCAATTGCCGTACCGAATGCCGTGCCAAATGCGAACCCAATGGCGTTTCCATTGCCCGATCGTGTGCCCCAACCTGAACCGTTGAAGATACAGCCGCAACCGATCGTGCCACAGTTCACCCCACAGCCGACAATACAGCCAACGACGCAGCCCAGCATTTTTCCAGCCGCAGGCATCGCTCAACCCGTAGACCGAAATCCGATCGCATCCAGCCCATCATCCGTACAACCCGATGTAATTAGTTTTGGGCAACCATTACGCCCCACGACACCGCCCCCGTCACCCCAAGCTCTACCCATCTCCAGAACAGATCCAACGACTGCCCTTGTGACGATGACGGCCAATGATGGACGCACGGGTTTACCCTCGGGAACAACGTTAACAGTGCGGTATACCGGAATTTCGTCCTTGAACGTCAAAGATGGTTCTCGCAAGGAAATGTTAGTGCTTCAGTCGGCCATTCGCGATCGTAATGGGATGATCATTGCGCCAGAAGGAACGACGATTTATGGTTCATTTGAAGGCGGGACCAATCAGTTTGTGGCGGAGTCGATTATGATTCAGGGCCAATTAGTGTCATTGATTGCAGAATCTCCCAATTTAGGGGGAGCGCGGAGTCCTTCTGAGCGTAGTTTGCTTCAGAACTCGGGTATTGGCGTATTGGCAGGAGTATTGATTGGTGGATTGAGCGGGGGCAGTGCGATCGGTGGAGCTGCGGCAGGTGCGATCGCATCCTATGTAACGGCTCCGAAGGTTGCGACGATTCAGCCCGGTCAAATGCTGGAATTAAAGTTAACTCAAGATTGGATTATTCCCTTTGGCATGACAGTTTCTCAGGGCGCAGGCGGTTAGGGCATAAATTAGAATCAGTAATAATTATGATTGCTGACCGTTGTTCTATGCCGATCGTATACTCTTCCAAATCATTATATGTTTAACAATTGAATTAGACATTGTGACCACACTCGATGGTCAAAGATCGGTCACGAGAGGACGTAAATTCACTCTAATCCATAGAAACATTCATCAGAATCACAATCGGTATAACCATAATAAATGAAAGATTCTTCGTCTTCACCGAGCATTAGCGATGAAACCCATTACATTAGAAACCGATCGGCTACAACTTCGACAGTGGAAAGACGCTGATGTAATAGCTTTGGCTCAAATGTGCGCCGACCCGGAAGTAATGCGGTATTTTCCAAATGTTTTATCTACGTCTGAGAGCAATGCTCTGGCTCAGAAGATTCGATCGAGGATGGAACAAAATGGTTGGGGATGGTGGGCTGTATCTTTAAAAGATGATGATCAATTTATGGGATTTTTGGGTCTCAATTCACCTCAGTATGAATTACCTTTTACGCCTTGCATTGAAATTGGTTGGCGGTTGGCGCAACCTTTCTGGGGTAGAGGCTATGCAACAGAAGCAGGGCGAGAAGTGTTAGGGTTTGCATTTCATACTCTGAAATTAGAAGAAGTTGTTTCATTTACGGCACTATTGAATCATCGATCGCAGCGCGTCATGCAACGAATTGGAATGAATAATACCAATCGAAATTTTGATCATCCTCTAGTGCCGATCGGTCATCCTTTACGGGAACATGTGCTTTATTCAATCAAACGAGAACTGTTCCTTGAACCCAATACAGTGGAATAGATACTACATTTTCCATCTCAAGGGCAGAAGCTTAAATTCAAGACAATATTCAGAAGAGTTCCATAAGACTCATCAAACAACTCACCGGATAAGTTTTGGCATTATCCCCATGATTCACGAGTTGTATTAATTGAACAATTGAATGAAAGCATTGATGTAGATCCGATCGTTAAAAGTGAATGAATCAAACTGATACAGCTTTCATCCGAGACCTATCCACGATCGCACAGAGCACCATAGCTCAGCTCCTCTCATCTGTCCCCAACGCCCGATCGCGCATCTCCCGAAACTTCACCTGCAACGCATCGGATGCCACAAAGATCTCCCGATCGTAGTTCTGGGGTAAGACTTGAGGCCGCTGACCTTCAACGATCGGTCGATCCTGTTCAAAAATTTTCAGGGTACGCTTGCGGGCATCCCCATCAGCCCAAGCTCCGGTAAAGAAACTGCGGAAATTCATCCACTTGCTCACCGTTGTCGTCTCGTCGATCGGGACATGGGCCGTCCAAATCACCAGCCGACCAAACGGCAATGACACCTCCAGAAACGTCAGATTCGGCAGCATAAAACCCGTCCGAGTCTTCACTGGTTTTGCTTCTTGGCGCATTAGTAACTTCCAAATCCCCCGTGGTGAATTCGCTTTCAACATTACCGTTGCCTGTGCACTCCAGGAATCTGTAGTGATCTCTAACGCCTCCACCTCGGGTTCATCGGGATTACCAAAGGCTCCTGCATGAACGAAAGGCGCGTGGGCAAAATCCAACCCGTTATCCATCGCCCGCTCGTAGTTGACCCGCCAAGAGAAGTCCCCTTGGATCGATCGCAACGTCCCATCATGAACCGGAGGCACATCAGGAATCGAGACCATTTCCGATCGTGCGCTATCCCCCCAAAATAGCCAGACCCAACCCTCTTTTTCACGGATGGGATAGGTGTGGACGATCGCCCGTTTCGGAATTGAGGCACCGGGCAAATTAGCAGGAATTTTCACACAAGTTCCATCGCCCTCAAACTGCCAGCCATGGTACGGACAAACCAAACAATCCCCCTGCACCTTACCCTGAGCTAAAGCCGCACCTCTATGGGGACAAGTGTTATGGAGGGCATGGAGTAAGCCGCTACTGTCGCGGAAAAGAACAATGGGGCGATCGAAAAGTCGTAATAATGTTGGCTGTGCCCCGATTTCTTGGCTAAACTCAACGGCATACCAGAAATTGTTCAGCATAAAATTCCATAGACTTTCACCTCTAATATCTTACAAGGCCATAAAAACGGAGTCAAAAATCTGCGAGAGTGCAATTCCAATGAGTCTTTTAACGGCTTATCACCATGCCCCCGACAGACACAGAGAAAATCTCAAAAAGGTACTCAATTTGGATGCCTCGGCGACAGCGAATTTTAGTGGCGGCTGTCACATTATAAAAAATGGATGATTCTGCAATCTCTAAAAAGCGAGGTCATTGCGGATCTTGTATTGAATCAAATTGAGTAATTTTCCCACGGAGGTGCCTATGAAACTTATTGCTGGATGCGAGCTACTGTTAAACACAAACCTACCTACACCAGTGATTCTGATGCTTCGGCCCCGGAGTGGATTAGGGCAATGGATTTTACAAGAAGAATATAAGTTAGAGCCAATGATCCCGATCGTGGAGTATACCGATAGCTATGGCAATTTGTGTCAACGCCTGGTGGTGCCAGTAGGGGATTTTCGGGTTTATACGACTGCCTGTGTCGAGACCGCTGATGCAATTGATGTAGAGCCTGAAGCACCCTTCATTCCTGTAGAAGATTTGCCCGAAGGTGTCCTACAGTTTCTTTTACCCAGTCGCTATTGTCAGTCTGACCAGTTAGGAGATTTAGCCAATCAGATTGTGGATGGAGAAAGTCCCGCTTACGAGCAAGTTCGCACCATTTGTGATTGGATTCATTCCCAAGTGGAATACCAATACGGTACGAGTGATGCTTCTACTTCAGCGATCGATACGGCAGCCAGCAGAGTCGGAGTTTGTCGCGATTTTGCCCATCTTGGGATTGCGCTATGTCGCAGCTTAACCATTCCCGCTCGTATGGTGGTTGGGTATCTATATCAATTAGACCCGATGGATCTTCATGCATGGTTTGAGGTATTTGTCGGCGATCGTTGGTATACCTTTGATGCGACCCAAGAAAAACCTCGTGGAAACCGGATTGCGATCGCCTACGGTCGGGATGCCGCCGATGTTGCCTTAATGAGCAATTTTGGGCCGATTGAAATTGTAAACATGCGGGTATGGGTCGATGCCGCTGAATGACTAGAGCGAACATTTAAACTTTCTTGCCAGTACTTGCTCAAATACAGCCATATCAATGCTACTCAGTTCCGGAATGTTCTAGACAGGCGGAAATAAGAACGAATTGGGACAAGTTATTTCTCCTGAATCGACGTGTGGTTTTAGAACCTGTACTTTGCTCATATTGTGGCAATAATGGGATGTCCCATCATTGTTGCTCGGGAGCAGGTAAACATCAGTACTAATATCGGGTCCACACGTCTAGAACACTACGTCTAGAATACTACCCTGACTTTTATTCAGCTTTGCGTTGAGCTTGCGCTTTGCCCTGGGGAAGGGGGTCTGCAATGTATTGAAAGTTCTCATCAGAATTCCAGGGACCACGCTCATCTTTCTCCCCATCCGATGACAAGTTGAAGTAAAGATCAACGGTTTCGTCAGGTTGAATATTGCCGAAAAATGGCTCGTCCAATTTGCCTAACGAGTCCAACGCTTTCATGAACATATTAGTGTGAGAAATTTCCCGCGTTAATAGATGAACTAACGTTTTTTTGGTTCCTTCATCTGTAGCTAACTTGATCAGTTCTTCGTAAGTTTGGCGTGCCCCGGCTTCTGCGGCAATGTTTGCTCTAAGATCGCGCACAATGTCACCTCCCTCATTCAGATAATTTGCAGTCCACGCACTGCCCTGACTGTCTAGAAAGTGAGGACCGACTCCCCGAACAGCGAATAATGTGCTTTTAAATGCTTCTGTTTGATCAACATTTTTGGTGTGCCCTTCGATAAGTTTACCCACCATTTCGAGATGGCTAAATTCTTCGATCGCAATATCTTGCAACATATCGCGCATCTCTGCATTTTCTACATGGAATGATTGCACCCAATATTGCAATGCCGCAGAAAGCTCTCCCGTAGCCCCTCCAAACTGCTCTAGTAGAAGTTGAGCATATCGAGGATTTGCTTCCTTAATCTCAACGCTATGAATGAGTTCTTTTTTGTGAAAAAACATGGCTTATTGTTCCTAATAATTACTATCACTAACTCATTTTCCAGGGTTGAAAAATGGAGTTTGTTATTCTGCTCATCATGGAGGAAAGGAAAGGGGGAAAACATCGTTCTATAGGTTGAGGTAAACTTATCTAAAGTAGGAAGCAAGTAATACCTTTAACGCTTTCTCTAATACTGTGTAATTAGTACAAAAGGAGTTCAATCTTTTCAATCAGAAGCTTTAAGTCACAGAGATTATCGCTCCTCCTCTCCTCATTAACTAACTCACCTATTCTTTAAGTCAAATTCTCTGACGGCTGCTAGAATCTGACTGAGATCCATTCAATGGATCGTTTGTGAAAGTGCGATAGGGAAGAGCGATTGTTCATAAACATTTACCATTTTCCAGAGAAAACAGCTTGTATAGTCCTCTGAAATCAGGATAAGTTATTGAATATGAGGGGAGATACACGGAATATGTCGGGGTATCTGCCTAAATTAGGGAGATTACGGAGTCTATCTGAGTGTCTGCCCAAATTAGAGTGTTATGCAGAAATTATCGGGGTATCCATCCAAATCAGGATAATATTCATAATGTTTCTGTATATTAAATAGTTAGACAGCTTGCTTGTTCACAAACAGTTCTACCTTGATGAGAACATGTATTTGTATTAATTACAGACGTATCTGACATAATTGAATTGGCTTTAATATGTACTCCTTATTGACTAGTAGACCCAAATGGTAAAGCTGAAGTCTGATCCAATAGCAGCGTCTGATCTAATTAACTACTTGGATGACGATTCAGACTTTTCATTCGAGATCGAGACTTTAAGAGAATTGACCAAGTTAGGTTTTACTTGCCAACATGGAGGAACTTATGAAGATCCTGCCACACAGAAACCTCGTGAATATGATATTCGTGCAACTCATCAGATAGAAGAAAGGCTCCTGCGTCTTGCGGTTGAATGTAAAAATCTTCGCCCCAATTATCCGCTTCTGATTTCATGCTTACCTCGACGACCTGAAGAAGCATTTCATGAACTGTCGATTTCTCAGCCACTGCCTGAAATTCGATCTAAGCTTGGAACAAAGCAACGTTTGACACCTAAAACATCTGCCATGATTTCCTATGCTCAAATCGATCGATTGAAAAATACTGATTCTCTTTATCCTGCTGGTGAATTTGTGGGTAAGTCTTGTGAGCAGGTTGGCAGGTTACATAGTGGTGAGATTACTTCTAGTGATTCAGGTATCTATGATAAATGGTCACAAGCATTGAGTTCCGCCCATGACCTAATATCCCTGATATTTTATGACGGAAAGCGCATTGGTCAGCAGATGGCTTCGCTAGTTTTCCCCTTAGTTGTTGTCCCTAACAATCGGTTGTGGCGCGTAAAATATGACGTGAATGGAAATCGTATTTCAGATCCAGAGTCTGTAAATCGATGCTCATTCTTTGTAAATCGAAAGTGCCTCTATCAGTTATCATCTGGCGAAAAAAGTTTCGTTATTTCTCATCTTGAGTTTGTTACCTCAGATGGTCTCCTAGAATTTACAAATAATCTTTGTAGTAAAGATACAAAGAAGATATTTTCAAAAAATACTTAACACTAAAATTTCTGGTGATAGATTTTTAAACATACCATATATTGACTTTTTAAGGTGTCAACAACTTTAGTGCAGCGGATTTACCAAAGGCACCTAGTGGTGTTGTACGTGTGTCGGCAACTGCTGACTAGACCCATTAGATCGACTTTAAATCTAAATTATTGAACCGATCGGTTTGATTTAGCTTCAGCAAACCAACAGCGCTTTCAAATTCAAAAATCTCAGAGTCTGAAACCCTAGTTTCTTATTTTGTTCAAATTCTACAGAGGGACAACGATCGGCTGGGAAACATTTAGGTCATTCTAAATTTGGAATTATCCATGCGATCGTAACCAATCGGTGATCATTCCCAACGGTCCCATATCTAATAGAATTAATGACTGACTCATGAAAATAAAGGCCGATCGCTCAATCGATCGTGATAAAGAACTATTTGCTAACGATCGTCAATGATTTTAAACTGGGTAAGCCGATCGTAATGTCGTCACAGCCTTCACCCGATCGGTCTCACCCATCAAAACACATTGATTAAATACAGCCATATCAATGCCACCCAATTCTGGGATTTGACTAGAATCACATTTCTGATATTCGTCATTCTTTAAATGGTAAATCGCCAAAACACCATCTTCCCAAAACCAAACTTCATTCACACCCAACGCTTTATAAACCATAAGTTTAGCAAGACTACTGCTAGTCACTCGAACTTCGATAGAAAGCTTGAGTTCACCAATCTCATAGGATTCATCCGCTTCAGCAGAGGCAACCTTTTCGATCGTCTGCGTCATAGAGCCTGTGGGAAGAACATTAACTTTACGATCGAGCAAATAAGTCTCAACTAATATACCGATCACACTTTTGAAAAGTACGTGAACACGTCCCGGCTTGATAATTTCAATTCTTCCATCGTAATAAGAAAGTCGAGCTTTTGAATGCTCAAATCCTTGCTGAATGAATTGAAAATTCTCCCATTCTCCAGCAATCACAATGCATTGAGTCGCAGGACTATCAAGCCGATCGTTCATCATTCCATTAACCCTGTAGTTCACTTAACTTTGCCAACACCTCGCGGCTATGAACACTAGGATTTACGCCCAGAAAAATCGATCGTAATACGCCGTCCGGATCAACAATAAAGGTATGGCGCGACGACACAACCCCTAACCAAGAACCATACGCCTTACTCACCGAACCATCCTCATCCGCCAACAAGGGAAACTTCAATCCCTCCGAATCACAGAATTCTGCATGGGAATCCACCGAATCCGCGCTAATACCAATCACTTCAGTATTCCGATCGTGATACTTCTGTAAATCCTTCTGAAACCGTTGCGCTTCCAACGTACAACCCGACGTGAAATCCTTAGGGTAAAAATAAGCGACCAACCATTTGCCCTGATAATCTGAAAGACTGACGTTGCCCTGACCCGTATTCGTCGGTAATGTGAACGCAGGCGCGGGCTGATCTAATGGTGGAAGTTTGCCTCCCATGGCCAGAGCTGGCTGACTCAAGCACAACAAAAGACCGATCGCGACAATAATTGCAACCGATCGATCGAGGATCTGACGAATAAAACTGGAAATAGATGAAGTAAAAGTCATGATGGCTGAATCCGGCTGAACTGAGGGTCAATCTTTACGTAACATTTTGTCATAAAGTGTTTAACCTCAGTTGAACCCCACAGGACCGAATTTCGAGGCTTTTGATCTCTGGGCGCTAGAATGGTTAGCCTGAGAAGGATTTAGAAATTTTTAAGGAGTCGCCATGCCTACGTTGGGAGTCAACATCGATCACGTTGCCACTATTCGCCAAGCTCGCCAGACCGTCGAGCCAGACCCGATCGCAGCGGCAGTGTTGGCCGAGTTAGCCGGGGCGGAAGGAATTACCGTGCATCTGCGGGAAGATCGTCGTCATATGCAGGACCGAGACGTGCGGCTGTTGCGGGAAACCGTTCGAACCCATCTCAATCTAGAAATGGCTGCGACGGACGAGATGGTGAAAATCGCCTTAGAAATCAAACCTGACTACGTGACGCTTGTGCCTGAGCGGCGGGAAGAAGTGACAACTGAGGGCGGGTTAGATATTGCGGGACCGATCGATCGAATGACAAAAGTGGTGGATAAATTGCAATCGGCAGGCATTCCGGTGAGCTTATTCATTGATGCCGATGAGATTCAAATTCAAGCTGCCGCGAAGTCCAAGGCAAAGTTTATTGAACTGCATACGGGACAATATGCGGAAGCCAAAAACGAAGACGATCGGGCCGCGCAATTACACCTGTTGAAACTTGGCTGTGAAATTGCTGCATCCTTGAATCTGCGGATTAATGCAGGCCACGGATTGACCTATTGGAATGTTTATCCCGTCGGTCAGCTTCCCGGCATGGAAGAATTGAATATCGGCCACACAATCATCAGTCGGGCCGTGTTGGTTGGTTTAGAACGAGCCGTGCGGGAAATGAAGCTAGCGATCGCGGGTGAACTACAACGATCGGCGCTTTAAATTCCCAATTCTGCCGAGAGCAGGGACCAGAACTGTAGAATAATCAAGCAGGTGTTCCGATTTCTAACTTGTACTGATTATTTTTAACTTTAAGGTCTCTTCTCCCATGGCAGAACAATCACTTGGTATTACAACAATTAATCCGATTAAATTTGGCACTGATGGCTGGCGTGGACTCATTGCCGCTGACTTTACCTTTGAGCGCTTAGTATTTGTCGCACCATTGGCGGCTCAAGTTCTTAAAGAAACCTACGGCCCAACAACCGGAAGCAATACAATTATCGTCGGTTACGATCGGCGCTTTCTTTCAGAAGAATTTGCCCTTACTACCGCCCAAACAATTCAGAACTGCGGGTTCGACGTAGTACTATCGGAATGCTTTGCGCCCACGCCTGCCTTTAGTTGGGCTGCAAAATCCATGAATGCGTTAGGTGCATTTGTGATTACAGCGAGTCATAATCCCGGCGGCTATTCTGGATTTAAAATCAAAGGGGCCTTTGGTGGATCGGTTCCCTCGGACGTGACGGCAAACGTTGAAGCCTTAATCGCCAATCCACCTGCACCAATGGCGGCAAAACCAGGCAAACTAGAAATGTTTAATCCTTGGACTAGCTATTGTGCTGGATTACGGAAATTAGTTGATGTGGAAGCGATCGTATCTGCCATTCAAAGCGAAAAGATCAAAGTCTTTGTTGATGTAATGAATGGTTCAGCTTCGACAGGATTAACTCAATTGTTGGGCATTGATGTGCCTGAAATCCGATCGGAGCGCGATCCATTGTTTGGCGGAGGTGCGCCGGAACCATTGCCGAAATACTTGGATGAATTGCTCACCACTATTGGGGAAACGCAAACGAATGCCGTGAAAGTGGGTTTAGTATTTGATGGGGATTGCGATCGGATTGCAGCGGCGGATGGTCAAGGCAATTTCTTAAGTTCCCAAATTTTGATTCCTATTTTAATTGAGCATTTATCCCAACGTAAAGGCTATAGCGGTGAAGTCGTTAAGACCGTCAGTGGTTCGGGTTTGATTGAAAAAACGGCACAGTTTTACAATTTGCCAGTCTTTGAAACACCGATCGGATATAAATATATTGCCGATCGAATGCTAGCGACTAAAGCACTCCTGGGCGGCGAAGAATCCGGCGGCATTGGGTATGGTCATCATATTCCTGAACGCGATGCTTTGCTAGCGGCATTATATGTATTAGAAATTACGGTGAAAACCGGAATGGATTTATCGGACTTATATCGATCGATTCAAGAAAAAACTGGATTTGGCGAGGCTTACGATCGGATTGATTTACCATTGTCCAGCATGGCGGTGCGAGATGCATTATTAGCCAGTTTACAAAACAAACCTATTCAAACAGTTGCCGGAAAAGCTGTCGTCTCAACTCAAACAGATGATGGTTATAAATTCCGATTAGAGGACGAAAGTTGGCTCTTAGTACGCTTTAGTGGAACTGAACCCGTGCTGCGATTATATTGCGAAGCAGCCACTCTAGAGCAGGTTCACACAACGCTATCTTGGGCTAAAGACTGGGCAAATTCGGTGTAATGAGATTGAGCGATCGGGTGAGGAGATGAGCATAATCTTTTCATACCCGATCGGCAAATCTCAATCAATTCAATCTAACCAATCAAACTAGCGACCCGAAATGCAGAAGCGATCGCACCTTCATGCAAACCATCGCCCAAATAGGCACCCACATAATAGGTATGATTTTCGCCATTAGTTTTGACGATTTCATCTCGATATTTGAATGATTCGGTCGTGTATAGCGGAGTATGGTGCTTTTGGACATGAATAATAGTATTTTTAGCAATCAATTCTTCTAATTCAAATGAGAGAAAATATTGCTCTGGGGATGAAACGTCACTGAGTTGATTCAAATAACCATTGTATCCCCAGCGACTATGGGTCTGAAAAAAATCAAACTCTGAAGGATGATGAATATTGTGATTATCATACATAGAAGTATCATGATGAACAGTTGTCGAAATATAATTCGGCTGCCATAGTGAAAATCGTTTAGTTTCTGCATCAGTCGGATCTGTTAATAGGGCCATCACCTGATCTGGTGGCGTAGCAAAGATCACAGTATCAAACTCGTATCGATCGCCATTCATCCGATCGACAATAACACTATTTGGGATTCTAGAAATAGATTTCACTTCAGAATCAAGAATAATTTCCCCCTTGAATCGAGCCAAAATCTTCTCAATATAGGAATAAACTCCACCATTCACCCTGAGCCAATTCACTGAAATATAATCTCTAAGCATTGGCAAGGCAAGTTCTGCCGGAAAATCGTCAATCAGTTTGAATGGCATCGAGTAGCTATACATCGTCAATAGTTTGAGCCAGATATTGCTAATACTATGATTGCTGACATACTTTGACAAAGGCTGATCATAAAAATCTTCCATATCCGAAAATCGAGTCTCAAGCCATAATCTAAACGATCGGGCATAAAGACTATCAAACCGCAGGTATTCAATCAGCCGTTGGACCCCGGTATAGTTTTTATCAATCATCACTCCTGACAAAAAATGACTACCATCGATCGGAAACAATGACGATCCAACA
>JAYUEU010000119.1:0-5079 GCA_043739065.1 Synechococcales cyanobacterium
AAATAAGCTTAGTAGGCTCATGGACTTCGGTATTGGTTTTCTCTCAAACAATGTAATGTTGCGCTTCATAGACTTCTTCTATGGAGTGGTGCCGAGTTATGGGTTGGCGATCGTTGCCTTAACCTTAGCTGCTCGTTTTGTCCTCTGGCCTTTGAGTGCCGGACAGATTCGTAACATGCGCAAGATGAAGGTATCGCAGCCTGTAATGCAGAAACGCATGAAGGAACTCCAAGAGCGCTACAAAAACGATCCTGCTAAGCAACAAGAAGAGATCAGCGCACTCTACAAAGAATTTGGCAATCCCTTGGCGGGCTGTCTGCCTTTGGTGGTTCAAATGCCCGTTCTGTTTGCGTTGTTTGCAACATTACGTGGGTCGCCCTTCTCTGATGTGCCCTACAACATCAATCTAACTATTCTGCCGACGGATCAAATGGCGTTAGTTCAGCCTGAGGTCTTCAAGGTTAATCCTCAAAACATTTATCTAGCTGAAGGCATTCACCAGAAAGTTCAAGCACTACTCCCTGCGGGAAACAAAGTCGGCGTTGGCGAAAAAGTAAACGTCGAGTTCCAAACGCTTGAAGGGACGCCCTTCAGCAAATTAACCGCTCAATATCCTGACACTAACCTGAAGCCTAGATATACGGTGATGACAGGAGCCGAACGGGTATCGATCGCAGATGATGGCACAATCACTGCCCTTCAGCCCGGAGACGCAACAATTCAAGCGTTTATTCCCGGACTTGCAGCAGATCAAGGATTCTTATTTATTAAGGCCCTAGGTCATGTGGGCGCTCGTGATGCTGATGGGACAATTCATTGGGATATCATCGCCATGGTCTTGTTCTTCGGGGCTAGCTTATTTGTGAGCCAACAGCTTACAGGTAAAAGCGGTGTTGAAGGGGAAGCAACCGACCAACAGAAGCAACAAGAAGTGGTCAACAAATTTACACCCGTGATTTTCTCCGGAATGTTTTTGTTCTTCCCACTCCCTGCTGGTGTCCTGATGTATATGGTGATTGGTAACATATTCCAAACCTTACAAACGTTCATATTGTCTCGTGAACCATTGCCTGAAAATCTGCAAAAAATTGTTGACGCAGAAAAATCTGGCAAAGGTGCATCGACTGCAACGATAGATGTTAGCGCTATCCCATTTGAGCCTGGATCTAATAAGAAAAAGCTTGAGCCTGGACCTAACAAGAAAAAGAAGGCTTAGCCAAATACATACTTCTACTGATTTAGATTCTGATTTAGACTAAGTTGTACGATGAGGGTAGGTTCTGAAAAGGAATCTGCCCTTTCGTTTTCGGTACGCAGAGAAATCTATTACATGCTTCGTGGAGGGCATTTCATCATGATTGAACCCATTTCTATTCCTAATCTTCTCCATCGTCAAGGAGGCTGCGAAACTCTAGATTTCAAAGCCGTTCTGCCAGAACTGAAAACCTTGACTCCAGTTCAAGCGACGTTGCAAGTGACTCACAAAGATAGCTTTTTAGAAGTGGTGGGCCAAGCTGACACTATTGTGACCTTGACCTGCGATCGATGTCTGAAGCAATATAATCACCGCCTTGCGTTTGATACTACTGAGCTACTGTGGTTTTCGGAAGGCAGCGACGACGATCGGGTCAGTATTCCATTTGAGCAAGACCTAGAGCTAGATGATATGGTCGAAACGCTGTCAAAAGATGGCCTATTTGATCCCAGTCTTTGGGTTTATGAGCAGCTTTGTCTAGAAATGCCCTATAAAAATATTTGCGGTGAGACTTGCGAGGGGATTCCTGAAATTTGGCCAGAGAATGCTCAACCGACGGGGGATTTACGCTGGGCCGCCCTCGAAGCACTGAAAGGTCAGTTACCGTCTTAAATACCTGTTCGCCGTATCTCCGCGCTGTATCTTCGCCATGGATTTTTCTGAAGAATTTAGTTTACTTTTGCGATCGCGCTACCCCATTCTTTATATTCCAACTCGTGAAGAAGAACGGGTTGAAGCGTCGATTGCACAGTGCGCCAAGTCTTTAGGTGAGCGATCGATTTACATTTGGGACTTTGTGGATGGCTATCAAGGCAACCCAAATGATGCAGGTTTTGGCAAACGGAATCCGGTGCAGGCGCTGGAATTTATTGAGAAACTCTCGCCGACCGTAGGCGCTATTGTTATTTTGCGTGATTTCCATCGTTTTTTAGACGACGTATCGGTCTCGCGAAAATTGAGAAATCTGGCCCGTGCTCTAAAATCTCAACCCAAAAATATTGTCATTCTTTCCCCCCAACTTACGATCCCCGATGATTTAAGCGAAGTCATGACGGTGCTGGAATTTCCATTACCCACCCCAGTTACTATTCGCGACGAAATCGATCGAGTTCTCAACGCATTATCTCAATCGCTAGACGAAAGAACCCTTGATGAACTGGTGCAATCCTGTCAGGGCTTGACTATCGATCGAATTCGGCGAGTGTTGGCCCGATCGATCGCCATGCACAACAAACTTCAGGCCAATGATGTCGAGTTGATTCTGGAAGAAAAACGCCAAACCATTCGCCAAACCCAAATTCTCGATTTTTATCCGACTACCGAAGACATTACGGACATCGGTGGACTCGACAACCTCAAAGACTGGCTCGTGCGACGAGGTGGCTCATTTAGTGCAAAAGCGCGTCAATATGGACTTCCTTATCCCAAAGGCTTGATGCTGGTGGGAATTCAGGGAACCGGGAAATCCTTGAGCGCTAAAGCGATCGCCCACCATTGGCATCTGCCGCTATTGCGACTGGACGTGGGGAGGCTATTTGGCGGATTGGTCGGCGAGTCGGAATCTCGGACGCGTCAAATGGTTCAATTAGCAGAAGCCTTGGCTCCCTGTGTGTTGTGGATTGACGAAATTGACAAGGCATTTTCTGGGGCGGATGGGCGAGGAGATTCGGGGACTAGTAGTCGCGTGTTTGGGACATTCATTACTTGGATGGCAGAAAAAACATCGCCTGTATTTGTCGTCGCTACCGCCAATAATATTCAGTCATTACCGCCAGAATTGCTGCGAAAAGGGCGATTTGACGAAATTTTCTTTGTGGGATTGCCTAGTCGAGACGAGCGCCGGTCGATTTTTTCAGTCCACTTAACTCGTCTTCGCCCCCAAGCATTGCAGAGTTATGACCTCGATCGTCTGGCCTACGAAACCCCAGATTTCTCGGGAGCCGAAATCGAACAAACCCTAATCGAAGCGATGCACATTGGATTTAGTCAAAACCGTGACTTCACCACCGCCGACATCTTAGAATCCGCTAGCCAAATGGTTCCCTTAGCCCGCACCGCTCAAGATCAAATCGCCGCACTCCAAGCTTGGGCCGCTTCTGGAAAAGCCCGCCTCGCCTCAAAACACAACAGCCTCAGCGATCGAATTCAACAACAGATGCAGCAACCCGAATAATCTCTCTTATACTGAACGAAATTTATGAAGAATGATGGATGCGGATGCGCTGGTTAGCTAAAACATTTACGGGACTATTATTGGCGGCGACCTTGCTGACGGTGGGTGGTTACTTTGGCTTTAACTATTTAATGACCCAATTGACCAAGCTGCCCCCCAAACCAACATTTCCCAACGATAATCCTGATTTCGTAAAGAAAAACAATAAATCTCAAAGCACCAAATCGGCAGCTAAACCTGACAATCAGCAACTTAAAGAACTAGATAAAGAGGTGGCTAAAAAACCATTGCCGCCGGGAGCTTTTGAAGGCCGCGTTATCTATTCTAATGGTTTAGTCCTTCGAGATAGTGGTTCGCGCGCAGCCGCAACGATCGGAGGCGTAGACTTTAACGAAAAGGTCACTGTTTTGGAAACTTCTGCGGACAACGAATGGCAAAAGATTCGGACGAAAAATGACAAAGACGGATGGATTCGAGCCGGAAATGTTCAGAAAGACTAAGAATTTGAAGTCTGAGAGCTAGTGACTTTTCACAGAAAGTAAAAGAACGCTACTGCACGGTCTAAGCTGTAGGTTAGGAATTACAGAGGAGAATCCGTTAATATACGGAGTACCTCGCGTGTTCTGCGATCGTCCTAAAAATTTTCGTTCTGCAAATTTTATTGAGTCGTTTTCCAGCGGAGATTTTCTGCCATGTCACTCTTATCACTTCAGCTATCACCTCCCAAAACGTCTAGTCATTCTGGCCCCATCCAATGGACATTCCGAACCCTGAGCTTAGTTTTAGGGTTGCTGATTTTGGGTTTTGGCGATGCGGCAATGGCCCTTCAGATTGGCGATCGGGGCAGCGAAGTCTCCGCCTTACAAACCCGTCTTACTTCTCTGGGCTGTTATTCCAGTGAAGTGACCGGAATTTTTGGACCGCAAACAGAAGCGGCAGTAAAGTCCTGTCAACAGCAATTTAATTTGACCGCCGACGGTATTGCTGGATCTAAAACGATGGCGGCATTTAATGGTTTTAGTTCATCGGCAGATTTAATGCCTCGGACGGTTGAAAATACATCAGACAATTCTCCAATGATGGTTGGAAATTCTCGTGAAGTGCTACTTCAACGCGGCGATCGGGGAAATAATGTCACTGAATTACAAACTCGTCTTGAGCAGTTGGGATACAACACAGGTGGAGTCGATGGCATATTTGGTAGCCTGACAGAAGCAGCCGTTCAACAGCTTCAACAATCGGCCCAGTTGCCCAGCGATGGAAAATTTGGCCAACAGGAATTAGCGGCCTTGAACTCGACTCAGCCGATTAGTGCAGCCCCGACTCAGCCTTCCGATACGGTAATTAGTTTAGGTACACTCGCACCCGGTGCAGAAAATTCTGACGTGACCCGCTTACAACAGCGTCTGAAAGACTCCGGCTACTTCTACGGCCAAACGACGGCTTACTACGGCTCCAAAACAGAACGTTCCGTATCAAGTTTTCAACGCGATCAGGGCCTATCGATCACAGGTGTTGCCGATTCCCAAACTCTCCAAGCTTTAGGACTGAAATCGGGTTCGGTGAGTTCGTTGCCTCCAGCGTTCACGCCATTTAACACACAAGGATTTACCTCGAGTTCCAGCTCCACTGGACGACAGCGCCAATTTCC
>JAYUEU010000120.1:0-4347 GCA_043739065.1 Synechococcales cyanobacterium
CAAAATTTTGGGTGGTACTGGTTATTTGGTCGAGCCACAAAACCCGCCGCAAATTGCTGAAATGATTACCGAAATATTTGCAAATTGGGATCTTGCAGAGCGAAAACTGTGCGATGGCCGTCAATGTATTGCGTTGGGGAACGACTAAAATATGGGCAGCAGCAACAAGTTCAGGCATTTTTTCGACTGGCGATCGAGGCAATTGAATAATCCATTTACCATAGCGTTGTTTTAACCGATCGTCATAGTCATCATAGGGACTACCCCCAATGATCACGAGTCGCAAATCATCTTGATTCAATAATTCCAGAGCATCTAATACATCTTCAACGCCTTTGTGGGGACGAGGAGCACCAGGAAACATTAATAGGCGATAATCAGACAATCCCAACTGCGATCGGATTTTTTCTGGATTAAATAGCTCTGGATTAAATAGCTCTGTATCTTTACCATTAGGTAAATACACACCGCCAAATCGCTTTTGTAAAAAGGTTGTATGTACCGTCAATGCATCAACCCGATCGATCCATTTTTCTAACCATTTTATATACAATGGATGTCCTGGTTCCCGCAGTTGTCCATTAGGTTTAAATATATCTCGATAGCGCTGTTTGAGACTACTGGGTTCATACTTCCAATCATCACCGCCGAACCAACTCAATTCCCAATCATCTATATCTAATAGCAATGTTTTTTTTGTTTGCAAACGATGCAGTAGTCCAATGCCGAAACTTGTTGGCTTAGGTTTGATAGCATAGATGTAGTCGCCATCTAACAGTCTTAATAATTCAGGCACTTTCAATAAAATTCCTGGCAATATACCACCGGGAACCGATCGGACTGCTACTCTTTCCGGTGGTTCTGCATACAATGTCGGGCCAAACTGAAATCCTACTACTTCTACATTGTAGCCAATTTCCAGTAATACTAATGCTAATAAATATGCACGTATAGTGGCGGCACTGGATAGATCACTGACAATGAGAGAAACCTTAGGCATGATGAATTTTAAATATTAGATCTTGAATGTTAGATATTTAATCTCAGATCTTGAACTTTAAAAATCATTTTTTGACTTTGCTGAGTCGGGAACAATCTTTATAAATCCAAGTTTAATCTCGTCGAGTATGATTATCATCTGTTGACGAGTCTCAGGGGGAAGCGGTTTAGAGGATAGGAGATTCGTAGTGATTTGGCGGTAGAATTCTGGAGAAATGACTTGTATCACTTTGATCTTTGCAAGCTGGTCGGCGATCGGAATTTGCTTTCGATTTCGTAGAAGCGCCATTTCTTAAATCCTAATTTAATATAACTAATAATCTCTTTTGTACTCTCAAAGTCCACGCAACAATAACGACTCATTTTTGCGTTACGCTTTAATTATCGACAAGTTCATCTAAAAAAACGACAGTTTCGATTAACAATCTCCTATCCCCCCTTTTCAACCATGCCCTCTTCAATCATGCAAGTGTATCGTTTGCCCGCATTGTCTGATAACTATATTTTTATTTTGGTGGATGGTGCGCAGGTCGCAGTTGTTGATGCAGGCGATGCGAGCGTAGTGTTAGATTTTTTACGATCGCACAATCTTACGCTTTCGATGATTTTAAATACTCATTATGATGGCGACCATGTTGCTGGCAATCGAGCACTTCTGGCGGCTTATCCAGGAATTCCAGTCTATGGAAGCACGATCGATCGAGGGCGAATTCCAGGGCAAACGGTGTTTTTAAATGATGGCGGTCGGATTATGGTGGGCAAATCTATTGCTCATGTGTTGTCCGTTCCAGGCCATCGTCACGGTCATCTTGCCTATTATTTTCCAGAATCTGCTGATTTGTTTTGTGGAGACGTAATTTTTTCGGCAGGTTCGGGCCGGGTCAAAGATTGTACCCATGAGCAAATGCAGCAGTCTTTAGCGAAGTTGCGATCGCTGCCCGATAACACTAAAATCTGGTGTGCCCATGAATATACCTTTGATAATTTAACATTTGCTTTAACAATTGATCCCGACAACTTAGAATTACAATCCCGAATGATTGAGGTTCAAAAACTCCGATCGATATTACAACCAACAATTCCAACAGAAATGGGATTTGAAAAACGCACCAATCCATTTTTGAGATGGGATTCAGAAGTGCTTCGATCTCGGCTTGGGACTGTTGGTGATGTGGATACCTATACCGAAGTACGATCGCGCAAGAATCGATTTTAGACGAAGAGACTATAAAAATCTGGCCGCTCTACAATTTTGACTACTATACGATCGGCTCCTGAAATAGTGGAATCGTAAACGTCACTGTTGAACCCAATCCTTCGCCCATACTATAAAAATGAACTTCACCGCCCATAGCACTGACTAGCGCTTGAGAAATTGCCAATCCCAGACCTGTTCCGCCATATCGCCTTGTAGTAGATCCATCAATTTGACTAAACGATCGAAATAATCGATCTTGTTTTTCCAATGAAACCCCAATACCCGTATCAGCAACTCGGACCATCATCATTCCAGGGCATTCATGATTTTGAACCGTAACCTTGCGTCTAACAAATTCAGTCGTGATCGTCAGCCCCCCTTCATGGGTGAACTTAATGGCATTGCTCACAAGATTCAACAAAACCTGATAGAGACGTTGGTAATTTGTATAAAGAATGACAGCATCTCGGGTTTGGGGCATTTGAACTTCAAAAGTGAGATTTTTACGTTCGGCAGAATTACGTTGCGATCGGAGTAATTGCTGTAGAACTTCACTAAAATCAAGTGGAATTAGATCGATTTGAGCCTTTCCAGCTTCAATTTTGGCTAGATCGAGAATCTCATTAATCAACTCAAGCAAATGTTCGGCAGACTTCATCGACTCCTCTAAAAATTCTTGCTGCTCTTCGGGATCATCCGCCATGCCATCTAAAATTAATTTTAAAAAGCCAATCATGCCATTCAACGGCGTACGTAATTCATGGGACATATTCGCCAAGAATTCAGTTTTTAAACGAGATGTTTCTTCAGCTTTATTAATAGCGTCTTCTAAAGCCTCTTGTTTACGAACTAATCTCTTATTAAGTTGTTCAGATTTATTAAACAATTCAGCATGGGCAATAGCCGTTCCCACTTGGTCCGCGAGTTCTTCTAGAAACCCTAATTCCGAATCATTCCAACCCAAATTCCCTCGCCCAAATCGCCACAGAACAATTAAGGCATTCACTTCATCTTGATAGCCTGTTGCGACCACCATGCGCGTATAAGCGATACCATCGATTTCCCCAACATCTGTCATTACACACCGATCGTCCTCCCGATCTGACTCAATAACATCCAACTCAATAATGGGATGGGGTTCATCCAGTAAAGGCGATGGTCGCAGACGATTAATAGCAGCACGTAAGGTCGGCTGATTCTCTAAAAATTCATCGCGGCCCTGCCAGCTTTCCTGATCTCCACTCCTACAAGATTCAGCCTCAATAGTCACCTTACCCGCAGATTCGTCCAGAGAATAAATCGAGCACCGATCGATACTTAATGTCGAACCCAATCCGTCCACAGTTTGCTGCCAGATAGTATTCAAGTCTAAAGTGCGGCGAATATTCCAGGAAATTGGAGCTAAGAGGAGATGATACCGATCCGTCACATCTAGGCCCGAGGAAACGGCCAATAATGGCGGAAATTGACCCTTCCCCTGTACAAAAATGCTCTGAACTTCGTCATTCGGTAACACTATGGGATTCATCGTGATTTGGAGATTCACCTGTGACCCATTCCACCAAAATATCCACTCCAACTGCTCTGCTTGCCGAGTTCGCACTAGCCGATCAAGAACTTGCTGATAGGCAGGAAAATTGACCGGACGAAATAGCGAATGTTTCCGTTGACCGACAATTTGATTAACCTGCTGGTTAAGACCTACGGCATCATCACTGTAGAACGATAAAAACTCGCCCGAAACCGCATGAGTAAACCATAGATTTATCGTCTGAGAAGTAAATTCGTCCATCATCAACGGTTGATCTTTTGGTGCCGTGGCTGAGGAATTGACACTATATTTGGCATTACATGCAGAGTGTACAGGGCCGCCGTGGGATTCAGGAATGGAGGGCATCATGGAAAATTCCGGGTCAACAAGGATAGATGAATTAAGGTTTACTTAGTCTGCCAATTCAAAACGCAAAACGCACATTTTCACTAGTCTTCTTTATACACAAACGTTCACAAGTAGAGCTTTTTTGTGATGACGATCTGATACGTATCCATTGTCTCATTGCGGGAAGGCATTACAATACTTGTGACCTCTGCAAATTCTTCAGATAGAGAGCGTATTGAACCCCCATGACCGACGTACCCGTCAGCCGCAT
>JAYUEU010000121.1:0-11890 GCA_043739065.1 Synechococcales cyanobacterium
TAGAATTCCATCTACTGAAATTATCGCCCACTCTGAGCCTTGAGCAATTCCATCCCCCGAGACGTTCCAATTCGAGTCGCCCCGGACAACACTAATTCCATTGCTTTTTCCAGAGTCCGAATGCCCCCAGATGCTTTGATGCCAACCCGATCGCGACTAATTTCCTTCAGAATCCGCACGTCTTCCACTGTGGCCCCGCCAACCCAACCCGTGCTGGTTTTCAAAAAGGCCGCCCCTGCATCCATGGCTAACTCTGCGGCTAGGCGTTTTTCACTATCCGTCAGCAGCGCCATTTCCAAGATCGCCTTGATAGTGCATCCCGTCTCCTCACAGATCTGAGCGATTTCTCGGTGCACATCATCCGATCGTCCTTCTTTTAGCCAACCAATATTAATCACCACATCCAATTCCGTCGCCCCAAATTCCGCCGCTTCAAGGGCTTCATAGAGTTTCGTGGAACTGGTTGAAAATCCTGTCGGAAATCCAATCACTGTGCAGACTTTTGGTTTTTTGTTATGTAATAGTTCAACAGCCTTCTTGACCTGACAAGGCGGGACACAGACTGCCGCAAACCCACGCAAATCCGCTTCATTGCAAAATTGCTCTACCTGCAATCCGATCGCACTGGGACTTAGGAGAGAATGGTCAATTAGAGGAGCCAAATCGATATTGGCATAGTCCTGTGGATTCACCGTCATCAAATCGCCTCTTACACATCATTGCCTTGTCTACTCTAAAGCTTAGACGGATCGATCGACGATATACAGATCCAACGACATATATCTGTTGCACTAACTTGTAGTAGTCTCACTAGCTTGTGGCTGTTGTAAGTGACTGCTATGAGCTTTAATTACTAACGCGTTCCCGAACCTCGTGTGAACAAAGGTGGATTATTAGGCTGGGGTATAAAAATATCTTTGGGAGATCCCAAGGCAGTAATTGCGCTAGGCTGTGGTACTTGTACAGGAACCTGAGGCTCCATCCCGACGACCTGAGACGCGTAAAATCCAATGGGGACTAAAATACTGATTTTATAGATGCCTTGTAAAACTGCATTCATGATAGACCGCCTAAAGTTGTATAGAGAAATTGATTTTTTAAAATCTGCACGAGCAGCAAGTGGATTGACGCTCGTACTTAGTATATTTGCTGATTTTGTAATGGCTTCATAAACAACCCTTCATCTTAACTTTGCAGAATCCGGAAAATCGCTAGAAATTTCTCAATCCTATTGAAAAAAGACCGGAAATTCAGAGAAGTAACAATATGTCTCATCCTCCATAGGAATGTATCCGACTTTTCATAAAAAATAGATATAACTAAAGGGGTGAGTTTGAAATGTATCGAATACTTTCTGGCAAGAAATTTAAATTTGAGAGCATTGTTACTAATGTTTTATTCAATTGTTAAAACTTCTGGAATTTTTTGCCCTAGAGAGTCTTTCAGTGCTTTGTATTTCTGATGTTAAGCTCTGTTGCAACTTTGCATAGCACATACTCAGCGACCAAATCCTCCATGCTACGATCGCATTTGTAAGTTCTAGACGTTATTTGGAGATAGGGCTTTGGCACTACGCGTAGCTGTTGTTGGTGGAGGTCCTGCTGGATCCTGTGCGGCGGAAGTCTTGGCAAAAGCTGGGATTGAGACGTTCTTAATTGAACGTAAATTGGACAATGTGAAACCATGCGGTGGTGCGATTCCACTTTGTATGGTGAAAGAATTTGATTTGCCTGAAAGTATCATCGATCGTAAAGTTCGTCGGATGAAGATGATTTCGCCTTCAGATGTTGAAGTAGACATCGGTCAGACTCTGAAGAAGGATGAATACATTGGTATGGTTCGCCGTGAAGTATTCGATGAATTTTTGCGGACTCGGGCTGCATCGTTGGGTGCAAAGCTGATTAACGGCACCATGTATAAATTGGAGCTACCTACCACAAGTACTGGCTCTTACACTCTGCATTATGCGGATCATTCCAACGGAATTGAAGGTGTAGATAAGAAATTAGTTGTGGATCTAGTTGTGGGTGCGGATGGCGCAAACTCGCGAGTTGCCAAAGCAATTGATGCGGGTGACTATAACTATGCGATCGCGTTCCAAGAGCGGATCATGCTGCCACCGGATAAGATGGCATATTACGATGACTTAGCTGAGATGTATGTCGGAGACGACGTATCAACCGACTTCTATGCTTGGGTGTTCCCGAAACATGACCATGTCGCTGTTGGAACTGGGACCATGAAGCCCAACCAAGCCCAGATCAAGAAACTCCAAGCCGGAATTCGGACTCGTGCCGCTGAAAAGCTACGCGGTGGTAAGATTATTCGCGTTGAAGCTCATCCTATTCCTGAGCATCCAAGACCTCGTCGGGTTGTCGGTCGAGTCGCCTTAGTCGGTGATGCGGCGGGAACTGTAACTAAGTCATCTGGTGAAGGCATCTATTTTGCAGCGAAATCAGCTCGCATGTGTGCGGAAGCGATCGTTGAGTTTTCTGAAAATGGATCTAGAATCCCGACTGAAGCGGATTTGAAGGTCTACATTAAGCGTTGGGATAAGGAATACGGCATCACATATTTGGTGTTAGATATTCTTCAGCGCGTGTTCTACCGCAGCGACGCAACCCGCGAAGCTTTTGTAGAAATGTGTAGTGATATTGATGTTCAGAAGCTGACGTTTGATAGCTATCTTTACAAACGAGTTGTTCCGGCAAATCCATTGACTCAGTTGAAGATTACTGCGAAAACGATCGGGAGTCTGATTCGTGGGAACGCACTTGCACCCTAGGGTCTAAGTTCACTCTTAATTTCATAATATAAAACTGGGCGATTCATTAAGTTGAGTCACCCAGTTTTTTGTTAGTTATTTTTAATTCTGACTAACCACCGATCGGTTGTGCCATCATCACATCCGTGGCAGGTAATTCGAGGCAATAGCCTGCACCGTACACGGTTTTAATGTATTGCGGATGGCGAGGTTCCGGCTCAAGTTTCGTTCGTAGATGACGGACATGGACGCGAATGGTCTCAATATCATCATCGGGATCGTAGCCCCACACTTCTCGGAGGATTTCACTAGGCGATACTGTTTGGCCGTGGCGTTGCAGTAAACAATGTAACAACTCAAATTCTAAATGGGTCAGCTTAACAGTGCGATTGAACCAAATAGCCTCAAAACGCTCTGGCACTAAGGTCATAGGACCATGATTTAGAATTTCAGTATGCTTAGCTGCCTGGGGAATTCGATCGGTTCGCCTCAAGAGTGCCCGCACCCGCACCAATAATTCTTCCACCTCAAACGGTTTAGTCAAATAATCATCGGCCCCAGCATTGAACCCCTCGACCTTATTCTCCGTCTGGCTCAATGCTGTCAACATCAAAATAGGAATTTCACCTGTTCGCTCGTCGCGTCGCAGTCGTTGACACACTGTAAAGCCATCCACGCGCGGCAGCATCAGATCAAGCATGACCAAATCAGGCTGCATTTGCAAGGCCATTGCCTGTCCTTTGATGCCATCTGCGGCCAGACTGACTTCATAACCTGCCATTTCTAGGTTGACTGCAACCAGTTCTGCGATCGCAGGATCATCGTCAATAATAAGTACACGAGGCATTGTTATAACCACTCTACTAAACGGCTAAAAAAACAGATTACTAAATCTATCTGAAAATTTTGAAATCAAAAATCTACTTTTCCTACAGAAAAACCAAGTGAACTTGCCAGATCTATTTATCAGTATTATGTAACAATACCAGACTTGATCTTCAAACAGGGACGGGCAATGGGGAGCGAGATCTTGGGCTGGGCGATGATTGGATTAAGTGCGGGGTTGGTGACGATCGGGGGATTCGTCAGTTCAATTTTTGCAGGACGACTAATTCCTGTGGTCCAAAATTCCTCGAAATATCGCTTGATGCGATCGGCTCTGGAACCTAATTTTGCCGATCGTGTAGATGTGATGATTCCGGCTTCGCTCATATGGGGAAATAGGTGAAAGGGTAAAATCATGAAAAAAGTGATTTGAACAGGAGAAAAAAGTGATGATGCTCAAGTTTCCATGAACAGATTTATTAGACGAGCAAGCCTGTTACACATGGTTACTGCAAATTCTGCATCCGCAAGGACTCAGATGCCCAAATGGACATGCAATAGTAGAGTCCTGCCTGACGCGGAAACAGAGATGGACGAGATGTTTCACAACGCAGGCGAAAAGGGTGTAAAACGTGCGTAATTTTTTGCGTCCATTTTGCGGTATTCACAAAAAATATTTACGCCTTTATGTTGCTATGTTGGAGTAGTCTTACAATCTGCGTTAGATTAATTTTGATTTCCTTCGTCGCCTTCTCACGGCTACTGTCACCTATTTCCCTATATGAGCGCATATGTTTTATACTCCGCCTTGGCATCTAACGAACGGGATGCTCATGACCCTTTATACGGCTTTGCGGGTAAGTAAAAAGTGGGAAGATTTCACAATTGAGCCAGAACCCATTTATCGAGAGCATATATTTATCGGTGCAAATGGAGTCCCTATCTTTGGCAAATATGTAATTCCTCAAAACGCTAAAGGTACGATAGTTGGAACCTATGGAATTACGGGGGATTTAGATAATCAATGGTTTCTGAAAATTTTGGGTCGTAAGGCCGTTTCTAACGGATATGCTGTTGTTTTGTTTGATTGGCGGGCGCATGGAAAAACTGCCGAGCTGTCACCAGCATTGACATCGGATGGTTTATATGAAGGCGAGGATTTTATCCGTATTGCTAATACGGCAAAGCAATTAGGATGTCCTGCGCCCTTCTGGCTTATGGGATATTCCCTCGGTGGGCAGTTAGCTTTGTGGGGAATCAAGGCAGGCGAGACGATCGCAAATTGGGGAAGCGATCTAGACATTACATCCGATGATATTGGTGGCGGGGCAGTAATCTGTCCTAGTGTAGACTCCAACCGCTCGCTTACTTATTTAGTCAAAGATGAACTGGGAAGGTTTCTTGAAAAGGCGATCGCCCGTGAACTGAAGAAATTAGGGCGCGGGATGGCGAAAATGCATCCTGAAGCGATCGATCGTGATGCTGTGGAAAGGGCTAATAGCATTTGGGGATTTGATAATGAGTTAACGATCGCAAAACTAGGTTTTGACTCTGTAGAAGAATATTACGATGCTAGTTGTCCTTTATATTTCATGCCACATTTACAAAAGCCAACTTTGATTCTTTATGCTGAGGACGATCCGATGTTTGATCCATCGATTATTCCTGACTTAGAAAAAATCGCTCAAGACAATCCTGCCATCAAACTGATGCTCACGCAGCAAGGGGGACATGTCGGTTATGTGAGTAGCAAAATTTGTCAAAATCAATACGGCGATCGCGATCGTTGGTGGGCCTGGAATCGTATTTTTGAATGGATAGAAACTCTATAGTATTTTTTAGTTTCAGCCCGCTGAGATTGCCGATGCGAAAAATGACAGCATGTTTGCCGTGGGTCCATTTATGTTGTTTCAGCGCAGTGCTTACGATCGTGTTGGCGGGCATCGGGCGTTACGATGTGGTTGAATGTGGGATTAACAATAAATAATTTGTGGCAGGCGATCGCATTTAATCATTTAGCAACAACTCATTTAGTAACAGTGTATTCAACAGTAACGAATACACAAATTTGGGGCTTAGGATTACTCTGCATCTCGTCTGTCATTCTTTTAATTCCACAATGGCAAATCCGTCAGCGCCTCAAGAACGTGATGAATCTACTGGTGGCTGAGCGGACTTGGCGGGCTGCTTATAGCGACTATTGCTGTGGTATCTTGGGTCAAAACTGAAACGGGCTGGGGCTGGACTTGGCGAGGACGATCGTTGAAGTTGGAATAGTTGAGATGTTGGAAACTTGAATTAGTCCGGCAAATTACATACAACTCAATTCCCTATTTAGACTGCGATCGAGACTATTCATCGAAATGTTAAACTAGATTCATTGCTTTATTTGATTGTTCTGATGACCGAGCTACGTGATGCCTATGACACACCCTGGAAAGATATCCTAGAAGACTATTTCGAGGACTTTACGGCTTTTTTCTTCCCAGAAGTTCATGCTGAGATTGATTGGTCGAGGGGCCACATCTTTCTTGATCAAGAACTTTCTCAAGTGACTCGTGATGCGGAAGTCGGTAAAAAAGTTGTTGATAAATTTAGTCAAAGTTTGAAAATTGACAGGGGCGGAGACTTGGGTGTTGATTAATGTTGAGGTTCAAAGTCAAGAAGAGTCAGTCCTAGGCGAGCGCGTCTTCACCTACTTCTATCGTTTGAAGGACAGATTTAATTCACCGATCGCTAGTTTAGTGATTTTGGGTGACGATCGTAGCAATTGGAGACCTAATACGTTTTCTCAATCTCTGTGGGGGTGCCGGGTTGACTTTGAGTTCCCGATCGTCAAACTTTTGGACTATGAAGCACAATGGGCTAACTTGGAAGCGAGTCGAAATCCATTTGCGATGACCTACGGTCGGTCGTAGACCATCGTCACTATGGCCCATTTGAAGACAAAGGCGACTCGGAAAGATTTTTGGTAGTGCCCTTGTGTAAAGGATGGAGAATAATAGCTCTATCTCTAGATTTTGAAGTGTTGTGTATCGTGAAACTTTATCTAATCTGTCCGACTTATGGATCGGATGATGTGATGAAAAATGGCATGACTCGTTGGGGTAAATAAAATCATAAATGCCGCGACTGTGGTCGTCAGTTTATGGAAAATCCTCAAGTCAACCGAAAGGTCCGTTCTAAGGAGGCAGCCCAGGCTCAATGGGACTCTCTGCCTAGTGTTTATCGCCAATGTGCCCAAGATCTATACGGACTATTGGGATTCATACCGAGCAGTGTTACCGTCTAAGCGTCATGAGTCAGTCGGTAAAGACAGCGGACTAACGAGTTACATTGAACGTTTGAACAATATGTTCAAACGTTCAATGTAACTCGCGATTAGTGCGAAAGACACTATCGTTTTCGAGGAAGTTAGAGAATCATATTGCAGCCCTTTGGAATTTCATTCATGACTACAATTATCAAATTCGAGTCGAAATGCTGAAAAGGCATCCCCTTGAATTCTCTTCATCCTTTACATAAAGGCACTACTCTATTGTCCAGTTGCATCCCCTACACCAAGATTTCACTGTTTTTGTAGAAATCATGAGTTTAATAGGTCTGAGATTCACTCTGGTTTGTGCATGAGTGTGCGTAAGCTCAAAATTGGGGCGTATAGAACACTTCTAGGACTGGTTCATGGTATCGATATGCGAAATTACGATTCTGAAACTCGACCGTCCTTTGCCCAAGAAATTGCAGATGAGATCAGATTTGTCCAAGGCCAGCAACAAACAAATAGATTTATACTGCTAGGAGATTTTAATATGAATCCGTATGATACAGGACTGAATCTAGCCGCAGGACTGAATGTAATGATGACAAAATCTTGTGTAGAACGTGGCTGCCGTAAACATATTGGTAGAGAATATGACTTCTATTACAATCCAATGTGGAGTCTTTTTGGAGATAATACTGATGGACCTGCCGGGACTGTTTATGATACTAGCAATCAAGGTTCATATGGATGGAGTATGCTCGATCAGGTTATAGTTAATCATCCGATTGTGGAACTTTTTCAAAATGTAGAAATTTTGACTGAGGCGGGCACTGAATCACTAATGAACAGTAAGGGACATCCAGATGCTAAGAATGCATCAGATTACTTCCCAATCCTTGTAAATTCTCGTGGAGAATAAAATGTTTTGATCACAAAATATTCAGCTTAATACTCAATCGCCACTAGAAATTCTCCATACTGCTCAAGAAGAATGGAGAACAAGTAGTGATGGAATCATGGAGTTGGTTCTGCAAGATACAATGTCAAATTCAGGTAACTCTATGATCATTGTTCATGCTAAACATGTGATTAATAACCGGAGTGCTACGCTCTTTTCGATTGTATATCGAGCTTGATTATCCCTATCCTGTAATAATCCAGCCGAAAGATGGAGATTTGCCAATTTTTTTGAAAAAATCTTACTATAAACCAGGTGCGCGCTCCCTTACAGAGATGAAGGGAAATATACCACTTATTCCAGCTATGCGTATAGCAGAAAAACAAGGTGTAGTAGGAAAGCAAGTCTTGAATCAATGGGTTTCAGATACACCATCTGAAGTTCGTGAAAAACTTGTTGAGGTATTTAACCTAGGAGCTATCAAAAGCGAAGTACTTAATCTGGCATTATCTACTTCAGGAAGTACGAATATTATCAATGAAGATACAGTAGAAAACTAGCAGATAAAAATTGCATCAATTTCACATGGCTAGATTGCTCCCGCTTCACACGTCGCGTCGCGCAACCATTTAGATGAAATCTCAGGGAAAATCTCAGTTCCTCGATCGAAAATTTTCCCGGAACTCCCTCTGCGTTCTAGAATAGAAGGCTATTACTTAACAACGATTTAGTCAGTCCCATGGCAACGCATCCCCCAATCCTCAGCGGTTCTGAAATTCGGCAACAATTCCTCACCTTCTTCGAGGAACGCGGACATCAGCCGATCGCCAGTGCTTCCCTCGTGCCCGAAGATCCGACCGTATTGCTGACGATCGCCGGAATGTTGCCGTTTAAGCCAATTTTCTTGGGACAAGTCACGCCACCAGTGCCCCGCGCTACGACGTCACAGAAATGTATTCGTACCAATGATATTGAAAACGTTGGTCGTACGGCACGACACCATACATTTTTTGAGATGTTGGGGAATTTCAGCTTTGGGGATTATTTTAAAAATCAAGCGATCGCCTACGCCTGGGAATTGACAACGCAGACTTTTGGAATTGCGCCAGAAAATGTTGTTGTGAGTGTGTTTGAAGATGACGATGAAGCCTTTGAAATTTGGGAAAAGGAAGTAGGAGTCAATCCTAAACGCATTCAACGGATGGGTGCAGCGGACAATTTCTGGGTGTCTGGTCCGACGGGTCCATGTGGTCCTTGTTCAGAATTGTATTATGATTTCAAACCCGAATTAGGCGATGACAATATTGATTTAGAAGACGATTCGCGATTTATTGAGTTTTATAATCTCGTATTCATGCAATATAATCGCGATGTTGATGGCAAACTAACACCACTGCAAAAGAAGAACATTGATACGGGTATGGGGCTAGAGCGTATGGCGCAAATTTTGCAACGCAAACCCAATAACTATGAGACAGATTTAATTTTTCCAATTATACAAACCGCTGCAAGTATTGCCGGAATTGAATATGAAACAGCGGATGAATCGGTCAAAATATCCCTTAAAGTAATTGGCGATCATGTTCGGGCTGTCGTGCATATGATTGCGGATGGTATTACGGCTTCAAATGAAGGACGCGGGTATATTTTACGTCGATTGCTGCGTAGGGTAATTCGGAGTGGGCGCGTGTTAGGCATTACTGAAGTATTCACAACCAAAGTGGCTGATACTGCAATTCAATTATCAGAATCACAATATCCTAATGTCCGCGATCGGGAACAGGTTATCAAACAAGAAATGGAGCGGGAAGAACAACGCTTTAGGGAAACCCTCGATCGGGGTGAAAAACTACTCGCTGAAATTATTGCTCGTTCCTCAGTTAGTATCTCTGGCGAAGATGCATTTGTTCTATACGACACCTATGGGTTTCCATTGGAATTGACTCAAGAAGTTGCAGAAGAAAAGGGTCTAACCGTTGATGCACAAGGGTTCGAAGCTGAGATGCAGAAGCAGCGGGTGCGGGCAAAAGCGGCTCATAAAACAATTGATCTGACGGCACAAAATGCGATCGCAGACTTAGCAAAAACCATTGGAGAAACTAAATTTCTGGGTTATCTTGAATCAAAGATTAGCGCAAAAATCGAAATGATTTTGTTGAATAGTAAGGCCGTGAATCAAGCCGAAGCGGGCGATTTAGTTCAATTGGTGCTGAATCAAACGCCATTTTATGCAGAATCCGGTGGACAGATCGGCGATCGGGGTTACTTTAGTGGCGATAATTTGCTAATTCGGATTGAAGATGTTCAAAAACAAAATGGATTATTTGTTCATATCGGTCAAATTGAACGCGGTACGTTATTAGTTGGGTCAACGGTCACTGCCCAAATCGATCAAACCTGTCGTCGTCGCACCCAAGCCAATCACTCCGCCACTCATTTACTACAATCTGCATTGAAATTAGTGGTAGACGATACGATCGGGCAAGCTGGATCAATGGTTTCATTCGATCGTCTGCGGTTTGATTTCAATCTCAATCGTGCTGTGACTGCCGATGAATTACAACAAATTGAACAACAAATTAATCAATGGATTTCGGAAGCCCATGCCGCCGATATTGAAGTTATGTCCATTGCAACGGCCAAAGCTAAAGGGGCAACGGCTATGTTTGGTGAAAAGTATGGCGAAACGGTTCGAGTGATTGATTTTTCTGGAGTTTCGATGGAACTTTGTGGCGGAGTTCATGTGAATAATACGGCTGAAATTGGTGTATTTAAAATCATCTCTGAGGCGGGTGTTGCAGCCGGTGTTCGTCGAATTGAGGCGGTTGCGGGTCCAGCGATTTTGGAGTATTTGAATGTTCGGGAATTGGTGGTGAAAGATTTGAGCGATCGGTTCAAAGTCAAACCCGAAGAAATCAGCGATCGGATTACGGCAATGCAGTCTGAACTCAAGGATAATCAAAAACAAATTACGACTTTAAAAGCCCAACTCGCGGTCGCAGGGGCATCGCAATTGTTAGATCAAGCCCTTACGATCGGAGAATTCAAAGCTATTATTGCTGAACTTCCCGGAGCCGATGCCGAATCCCTCAAGAGTGCAGCTGAAAACCTATTGCAAAAACTAGGTGAAAACGGTGCAGTTGTTCTCGGTGCAAGTCCTGAAGATGGCAAAGTTAATTTCGTTGCTGCGTTTGGTCCAAATGTAATTAAGAAAGGCTTGCAAGCAGGGAAAGTAATTGGTGTCGTCGCTAAGATTTGTGGTGGGGGCGGCGGCGGGCGTCCGAATTTTGCACAAGCAGGCGGGAAAGATGCGAGTCAGTTGGGGGCGGCGATCGCTGAGGCTACACGATCGTTGTCGGAAGGATTAACCTAAAATGAGTATCTTTTATCCGTAGATCTTATCTTTTCTGAACTTGATCCAATTCTGGCAGAAATGCAACGGTGTTTCTGCTTCAACCGTTTTCAACCTGCCCCGCCAATGTATCCATTCGATCGCATCTTGGTTAGTGGAATCTATCTATATTACTCAGAGGGACGCTAATCCTAGAACTCGATCGCCTGGTAAATCTCTTGCAATTCTAATTCAAGGGATAGAATTTCTTTGATCCCCTGCCAAATGGTAGATATATAGCGGTGGCCAAAGCAGTTAGGACGCAAGATAATTGGTTCGATACCCCTGCAGAAGTAGTCATGGCTAAACCTGATGGTAATGATCTGCGTCAGAAAGTGATCCAAGCGATTGAACAAGACGGATTGCCTAAAGGTGAAGCCAGTAAACTATTTAGAATTAGCCGCAATACGATTGATCTCTGGTTTAAACATGCAAGCGATCGAATTTAAAACCACCATCCACAACGGCATTGTTACAATTCCCGTGCAGTACAGCCCAGCATAGGAAGGCAAAGCTATCCGTATCATCGTCCTAGAAGATAACGCTCAAACGATCGAGCAACCTCCAAAAATTCAATTTAATGCAATTTCTCTGAATACACAGAGATTTAAATTTAATCGAGAAGAAGCCAATGCCTGCTAAAGTTTTTCTCATCGTTCCTTATTTTTACACTGAACAACGCTCCACATTTCATCCATCTCAGCTTCGGTATCCTCCCACTGACAGAGTCTGAAAATGGTTTGACTCGGC
>JAYUEU010000122.1:0-8378 GCA_043739065.1 Synechococcales cyanobacterium
AATTACGACATTGGTAGGGTTGCTTTCCCTCACCCGATTGACCCTACTTGACGACATCATCACCCTGACAACCGGGACAAAGAATGGGGTCGAGCACCATGGTAGTAGTCCTGATACGTATTAATATCTTCTCATCTTAATCAATCAACAGCTCTAGAACACTACCTTTTGTGATTGACTATGTAATTATCCACGAATTAGCCCACCTGATAGAGCCGAATCATACTCCTTGCTTTTGGAACATCATCAAAGCTCAAATAGCCCCAATGGATAAAGCAAAGATAAGGGCGAAATTTTAGATCAAAGCCTACGATGCTAAAACTTTTCAGAAATAGTTTTTACGGCAAAAAACCAAAAATTATCGTTTACCTGAACTTGGTCTTTATCCTTCAACATCCCAATCATTCTATTGATTTCTGGAAATTGTTCAACTAAAAGATCTGCGCGATTGCCAACGATCGAAGTCTCCCTAAATCTCTGTTACCAAGGAAGATTTAGGGGGATCAACAAGTTCGGCCTAATACCTACTGACTAGATAATGGAGCATCGATCGCTTTAATTAATCGATCGCGAGTTTCTTCCAAATGCGCCACAGTATACAAATCCTTTGAATCAGCCTTTTTCATAGCCCGAGTCAATACATCTCGCAATTGACGCATTTCATACCGCACAACCGTTTGGGCATCATCTGGCGCATTATATTGTCGCAACGCGATCGAAATCAATAAATTCATGTGCTGACGTTGTAGTCCTCGTCGCATCGGTGAAATTTTAAACCCATCTTGTGGCGTAATCACTTCACTCCAAATACTCGATTGCATTGTATCCATCAACTCAGGAATAGTTAGAGTTTGAGATGGATTTTTCAATTCACCTTCGCGCATTCTAGAAAGACGATCGTAATTAGTCAATTCAACCATCGTAACGGTTTGCAAAAAGAGCAACCGATCGAGTACAGGATAATCGAGCTTCGACACAGCGGGCATAACTCCCCAATGACTCCAGCGCGAAGGCGCAAGTTTATTCAATAGTTCTGGTGCAAACTGGAATGCTTTTTCATCAAAGACATTTCGACGAATTAGATCCAAAGCTTTGCGCTGATCTACTAATGACACCGATTCAAACGGCAAACGACCCTTCGCATCGCCTTCGCGGTATCGATTAAAGTATTGTCCACCAATGTAAGTGCTTAAGCTACGGGTATAACCAAAGTAATAACCAAATACTGCATTAAATGCAATCTTGACATCATTAAAACTTTCTCCCTGTAAGGGCAATCGCTGATCCAATCGGCTCCACATGGCTCGGGCATTATCAAACTGTGATTGGGAATAATTGAGCAAATCACCACTCATATCAAATGCCCGCACCTGAGGATCGAGATCTGAGTAAACATCCTCATCTGTGGCATAGGCCAAATCCGGTTCCGGAGCGCGACCAGCAATTTTTGACAACATATCACGTTCTTGGCTAGGATTCGGATTCGGGGAAATGCTATACCCGTAAGCGATCGCCCATTCATCGTAGGGACCGACTTTATGAGTATAGTAGTCGCCTTGCTTTACACCTTGAGGCGCTAGATTTACGGCATTGTAGTCCATGACCGAAGCCACAAGACCCTTTTTATGAGTGATTTCGGTATTGTTCAATTCATTCGATTTCAACATAGTGCTGCCATGGAAATTATGGCGCAATCCCAACGTATGGCCAACTTCGTGGGCGAGAAGTTCCCGTAAAAACTCATTCACGTAGTCCTTCATCGCATCATCGCTAGGCAATACATTTTGCATTAACGACAATGCCATTTGACCTGTCGAAAATTGTTGCATCGTGGCCATTCCTTGACACAAATCTTGCAGATTCAAATCATTGGAGGAAAAGCGCAGTCTTGGCATTGCTTTTTTCTGAACAGGTTTGAAATCTTTACCGATCGTAATCTCATCAGAACAAAGATTATTTTCTCCAGCGATCGCACTCACCAATGGCAAATTGCGAGATTGATTGTTTTCAATTACAGTCCGAAATTCTTGCTTTAGCGATCGAACAAAGTTTGCATCAATAATCACATCCGCATCTAAAATCTCACCCGTCAATGGATTAGTTCTAGACGGTCCCATGGCATAGAATGCGTCGGTGGAAGTGAACCAGCGAATGGTATTGTAGCGGCTATCAGCAGGATCCCAATCCGCATTATCGGGCATTTGTTTCACTTCAATAGCATTCTTAAATCCAATCTTTTCATAAGCTTCATTCCACATTAAAACGCCATCCCGAACCGCATCTCGATATTCTAGCGGAATTGTATTTTCTAACCAAAACGTAATGGGTTTAACCGGGAGCGAAAGCTGGGCGGTGGGGTCTGCTTTTTCTAAATGCCAACGATTGATATAGCGAATGAAGGGTTTTTGAGGAATGCTGCTGCCAAAGTTTTGAAACGCAGTCAGGAAATATCCAATCCGATCGTCGGCCATTCTCGGACGATAGCCATTCTTTTCAGGCAATGCCGACAGACTATAGCGCACCCGTAAATCAAAGGCACGGCTATCGGGCAAGGTATTCATGAAGCTGGGAATACTACCACCGTCGTCACTGCTTCCGGCATAGCCGTAGACTGATTCGAGTTCAACGTTTTTCGGAAAGTTCTTAACAGCGCTGAAATAAGTGCGCTTTGGATCAATGGAATAAGGGCTTCCTAATACTGCTGAAATTAATGGTTTTAGTCCCGGCAAATCCGCTAGAAATAATGGCGTTAAATCAATTAATACACTTTTACGATCGGCATGAGTCGAAATAATTTTAAGGGCTTCAAGCGGCGAGTCACTGAAGCTACGGCCTACGCTGCGAGAAATGGGCGAACCGGGATCGCTCCGAATATAAGTATTAGGCACCACAAATTGAATGGTGTCATTCACACGGCGTAGATTGAACAAAAATTCACCGACTGGCAATCCACTATATAGGCCACGTTGCCCGATCGCCGATTCCAGCGTCATGATGGCTAGATAATTTTCATTGATTTGCTCTGGAAAGACTTCCATTAAAAGCTTTCCGTCTTTTTCGTTGCGATAAAGGGTGAAGAGTCCTTCAGTTTTTTTTAGTTTTTTAGTCACCATCTCAAAGCTCGGCTCTTCAGTTTCACCTGAGGCACCTGCCGGGGATTTTCGATTTGACTTTGGAGTGGCGGAATTAGTTTTTTGCGGGCGGGCCGTGTTGGGTTTCTGTTGAGGCTTTTGCGGTGGACTAGCGGATTTTTTGGGTTTGGCCGCGATCTCCCATGACTCTCGGGCATCTGAAGGTCCAGAGTTTGATTCAGATGGTGAAAAGACGATCGCCTGCACTAGGCTGGGCACAAACAGCGGCACCATCGTAATCAGAAATCCTAACGAAAAGGCTAGAACCATTCTCCAAGTCACAAGCCGCATTAAACGCTGACCTAACCGAAAAAGAAAAAATCGTGTCATGGGGAGGGGAATCCGGCGATCTACTTACTTAACACAAGCTTAACGTTATAAGTTTACCCGCTCATTATTGAAATCGTTGTCCTGAATAATAATTATGTTTTAAGAGTCAATTCTAAATCTTGTAAAATACGAACCTACTCGATAAGCTCTCAAGACGTTTCTACGCTGTTAATGCTCAATATGTCGATACTTACGGTGGACTGTCCTATGACAACCGATCGCGCTACGACGATAGACCTTACAGGAACTTGGTTAGGGACGTATTGGCAATCCCATAGTGACCCGACGCGGTTTGAAGCCTCACTGGTGCAGGGTCTCAATACGTTGAGCGGCAATATTTTAGACGATAGTTGGTTGGGAGAAGCGTTGGTGACGGGGGAGCGATCGGGGATGGGGCTTCAGTTTGCAAAACGCTATCTTTCTGGAGATCACGATGTGGTGATTTATACGGGGACCATTGCAGATGATGGTGATTCTATGCAAGGGAATTGGAGCATTGGTAAGGGCGATCGGTGGACGGGGACATGGGAAGCTCATCGTAAGGTGGATGGATTAATGGAGGAATTGACGCGTCAAATTCGCAACCAAAACCTGGTGGGTGCGGGGCGTTAGATTGCGGAGCAGTAGACTAGCGTTTTTTACCGTTACGACGTTTCGATCGCGCATGAAATCCTTTGTTATCCGGTGGCTTTTGGCCTGTTCCGGGTTCGGTGGGGGATTTTGCCTTTGGTTTGCGGAATTTTTGATTTGGAGGCGGAACGATCGGCTCGGGTTCAGGTTCGGGTTGAACAATCGATTTAAATTTTTCCCGTAGAAGCTCATCAATTTTCAATTGTTCCTGACGTTCGAGTTCCCGCTGCGATTTTTCAAGTTCGCGCTGACGTTCTCGTTCTTTGTCTTGTCGCTCTTTTTCTTGATCTGCCAAGGCTTCGGCATTGAGCGGAATGGCTTTGAGTTGTTCATCAAGATCCAACTCATCCCACAGATCTAGGGTCGAATCACGATCCATTGGGACAGGTTCTGAAATGCGGAAGGTGGATTCTTCTGCGTTGCTAGGTTTGCGCGGTTCGGAGACCATCCAAGGATCCTCCGTGATGGGAATTTCCAGACGCAAGGGTTCACGAGTGGTGGTGCGTTCGATTTCGATCGGATCGGCGATGGGAAGTTCTAGCGGCTGTAAGGGCTGACGGGTTTGTTCTTCTTCGACGGGCATGGCGATCGGCATTTTCACGGGCTGGAGCTGCTCAACCCAGGCGGCGGCGATCGGTAACGTCCGGTCTAGGTCATCCAACGGCCTAGGAACAATCATTACGGCATGGAGTTCGCCAATGCGCTGGGCTTCGATCATACCAATTTCGATCGCGGCGGCAACATTAGAGACGGATCCGCGAACAATCCCAGTGCAGAGTCCGGATCCAGTGGTGTGGTAGGCGGTAAGGGTGACATCTGCTGATTTCAACATGGCATCACAGGCACCGACAAGGGCAGGAAATCCGCGTGTTTCAATTAGACCGATAGCCTGATCGCGGAACCGATTATTTTCTTGTCCGGCGGAGAGTTCAGCAAGGCGACGACCGATGGGCAGAACTTCTTCGAGATTAGGCATGGGGCGCGGAATAATCACGTAGGTGGCTTTCTGGCCAAATTTTTCCGCCATTTCGGCCCCTGTTTCAATGGCCATTCGCACATCAGGAGTGGGACCACGTACAACGGCGGTACAGTAGCCGCTGCCAACTTCTTCGTAGCCGACTAAGGTGACGGACGCTTGCTTGAGCATCATGTCAGCAATACCGACGATCGCGGGGAAGCTTCGGGCTGAAATAAGTCCCAAGGCTAGATGTGAGTAGGGATCGTCCGATCGGTTCATGAAACTTCCAAAGAAAACTGCGCTGGCGTTCACTTCCTATTGTAGAGGGAAGCGCGATCGCTGGCTTAGAGTTACTGATTTAGGAATATTTTTAATCTATAAAGTAATGGATAGTTCCCATGCATTACCGGGATTTTATGAGTCCTAAGTCGCATTTTGTAGGCCCAAAGTATGAAGTCGATAGATTTGATATTTTGGATATTAATTTAAAACTTACCAAACCGATCGAGTTTCAGCATATTAGTATTTCAGCACATTAGTAATAGTTTGGAGTATTAGGCTGAGTGGCATAGGGAAGCTTTTGTGGATCAGGTGCAAAGGCGAGCCAGAGTGGAAATCGCAGCAATGCCAAACTCACTAAATCTTCCGTTTCATCAATAATAATTAAAGGCATTTTTCCTTCTTGCTGAAGCCGATCGGCCCGAGCTGCCATGGTTTCTGGCACTTCAAATAACATCACACCCCGATCGTTACCAAAGTCATCGCGCCGCAACCCTAAACAATCCTGCAATCCTCGCCGCCATTCACCCAATCGATCGGGACTATTCGCTAAAACCAAAGGCCGAAGTTTGTCGCCATAAATATTATAAAGAATAGAAATAGCTGCCGATGCAACGAGAATATTTTGCAATCTTGACCCCAATGACTTCAATGATCCTCGGCCACCTTGGGTGAAGAACCAATCATTAATCCGATCGGCATGAATTGATTCAAACGTGCGTCGCAATTTCCAAACAGGGCCATAATAGTCGGGTTCTGTCCGAAAAATTCTAATCACTGCGCGAATCTTTTCAGTTTGTTGTTCATAAACACTTCGGGCAAACTGAGGATCCTGTAAGGAATCATCCACGGTTGGAGCGATCGTAGATGTAGAAGGCACAATTTCAGGTTCAATTCGACCGATGTCGAGTTTTTGGGCTGCGAGAACTAGATCTTCGAGGCTTCCGGTGAGGTAGTCTTTAAAACTTTGAACCCGAATAGCAATGTCTTGAGAACTCCCGGAGAAGGTTTTTTTCATTTCGTCTTGAATTCGGATTTGGCGGCGTTCTAACTGATCCACTGAAAGCTGTAATGCCTGACGACGACGATCGAGATCCCCTAAACTATCCTGCATGAACCGCGCAATATACTCCTGGGATTCTGCAAGTCCAGTCTGGAGCCGATCGCGTTTGGCTTCCAGTTCTAAAATTTGTTGAGTGAGTTCAGAGGGACGATCGTCAGTCATGGCAATGAATTTAGACTATTGATTTGAGAGATGAACGATCGTTGACCGTTTTATTTATTCTACCAAACCCCGCCCTATTACCTTCTAAAATTACCTTCTAAAATAATGTTATCCAATGCCACAGCCATCACACTGAAGATTGTAGACAAGATTGTGGACACACTATGGCTGACGATATGATGTGGACATGAATGGGGACATCGAAGCAAATCGGAGGTTGATAGATGACAGTTGCAACCGATAGTCTGCGACAGACCGGAGATCAACGGCGGATGACGCTGAAAGAATTTTTGACCTATGACGACGGCACTGATGCCCGTTACGAGCTTTGGAATGGGGTTTTAGTTGAGATGGGTGCTGAGAGTCGCATTAATATTCGGATTGCTTTCTTCCTGATTGAAGTATTCCTTCAGGTCGTTGGTCGCCAGCGGCTAGGCATTAAGGAAAAAATTGAAGTCAGAAGCACTTTCGTTGCAACTGCCCGCGATGCCGATTTAATCATCCACTCTGAAGAATCATCCTTAGCGCTTGAAGGGCGATCGGAATCCTGTCTAACTATGGGAGATCCGAACCCGCTTATAGTCATTGAAATTGTCTCGCCGGGCAGAGAAAACACCGATAACTACCAACGCGATTATGTGCAGAAGCCTAGAGAGTACGCCGATCGTGGGATTCCTGAGTTCTGGCAAATTGACCCATCAAGGGCTTATGTGAGAGTTGGGACTTTAACCGATGAATCTTACGAGTTCAAGACTTTCATCGATAAGGAACAGATCGCCTCTCCCACATTCCCAGAGTTGAATCTGACGGCGGCGATCGTTTTGGCAGGTTAATCAATCCGTAATGACTGGGAGGTAATCAACCAAAAACTAAAACCTGTCTATCTGGATTACGAATAGAGCGCTTCTTGTGGACTCTAACAAGATGCTTACTTCGATCGGATCCATAAAATCAAGTCTTCATGGGTCAGGGTCGCGATCGTTAGTCTCAAATCGGATCCAACCGATCGCAATATCTTCAAAAAACCAACGACACTCCTAATAGCTAACTTATCCACCGCCATCAGAGTGGATCCGGTAATGGCCTGATTTACTTGACTGTCTAGCATGGGTTTCACCGGGTTCCAAAAACGATCGGTTGCGCGACAGCAACTTGTCATTTAATTGCATCATTTTCCCCGTATTGCCTTCTCTAGCCGCCCAATGTTATCTAAAACTGACATTAAAATAGCAAGCTAAGTCAATTGTTCACCCGAATTGGCAGATTGTAGTAATTGTTCAATGTCCAAGAGTAAGGAATCCATTTGCTTAGCTAAAATGAATCGATTAGACATTCTATCTGTCAGCTAATTTGTCATACTTGTCACTCTGATGATATGGTGTGACTGATAGCTCACTCAGGAGTTAGAAATACTATGAAAGATAGAACCCTTGCGCAATGCTGGCTTCGTGCGATGAGAGGAAAGCTTCTAAAGATTTAGATAGGACCACATTGATCTAGTTTCCTTAATTTTGTTTTCCGTAGTGTCCTAAATTAGATTCCTAAATTTATGTCTAACGATATCAAAAGTAAGCCCCTGTACATTGTTCTGATTAGTATTCATGGACTGATTCGAGGCCAAAATTTAGAATTAGGGAAAGATGCTGATACGGGTGGACAAACTAAATATGTAGTTGAATTAGCGAAAGCATTAATCAAGCAGCCTAATGTTGAGCGAGTAGATTTAGTTACCCGTCGCATTGTAGATAATTCAGTCAGTGCAGATTATGGGATTAAAACTGAGAGCCTAGGCAAGAATGTCCAAATCGTTCGGATTGAAGCAGGG
>JAYUEU010000123.1:0-7202 GCA_043739065.1 Synechococcales cyanobacterium
AATAGAAACCGAACGTTGGAATTCACCATGACCTCTGCCAACCTCACCGAAACCATCATCAACAGACTCCAAACCCTTCCGCTACAAAGACAACAGGAAGTCCTTGCTACTCTCGAAGACGAGGATCTCCTATACAATATCAGTTCTGCCGAACTACATGCTCTATCGGCGATCGCCCTCGCTCCACCTATTCAGACCCAACTTAGTGATTTACTCGATCGTAACTCAGAGAATCAACTTTCTCCTGAAGAAATCACCCTACTCGATCGTATTCTCGAACAGGTAGACCAACTGAATCTGCTAAAAGCCCGTGCTCGCTATACCCTTAACCATTTCAGAAAAGCCAATCTTGCGTGAGTTCCTACATTCCCATCCAACTGCAAAGAGATATTCGTCAGCAGTTCAAAAACCGTTGCGCCTATTGCCAAACCTCAGAAGTCTTAATCGCAACCCATTTTGAAATGGACCATATCCAACCCCGATCGGCAGGTGGTAAAACCTGTTTTGAGAATCTTTGTCTGGCTTGTCCCCACTGTAATCGACATAAAACCAATCGACAACTGTTCCATGATCCAGAAAGCAATCAGACTGTTGCGATCTTTCATCCACAGCAACAATTATGGCAAGAGAATTTTGCTTGGACTGAGGATGCATCAGTTTTACTTGGACTCACTGCTAGCGGTCGGGCAACTCTAGAAGCGCTAGAAATCAATCGTTCATCCTTAGTCCATCTTCGTAAACTTTGGCGGAAATTCGGTGAACATCCACCTAAGGAATAGCACTACCCAGAAGATTATCTCTTCATCAAGTGGGAAATACTGGAATCTCACGGGCTTTATAGGCATCAGTCGTAATCAGCTACAGTCTTGATTCACCCATCGCCTCAAATGCGATCGCAAAATCATTCTGTTGAATCCGAATTAAACTCGGATCTTCGACACCACTCGATCGATGACGACGAATAGCTTGAAGGGCGGCTTGATTACTGAATAGCTCCAGATCTGCCCCATTCCAGCCCTCAGAACATTCAGCAAAGTCTGACAAATCTACGCCTTCCAAAGGCCGATCGGCATTGTGAACCTGCAAAATTGACAGCCGACTCACCGCATCAGGTAAATCTACCTTGAGCTGAATATCTAATCGCCCTGATCGCAACAATGCTGGATCCAAAGCTTCAGGTCTATTAGTTGCGCCAATCAACAGCACCGTACCGCACTCCTGAAGACCATCAAGTTCCGTCAACAATTGTCCCACCACCCGATCGCTGGTACCCGAATCACCCGTAAATTTACCCCGCACCGGAGCTAGGGTATCAATCTCATCAATAAACACCACACAGGGCGAAGCTTGACGGGCTTTAGTGAACAATTCACGCACTTCCTGTTCCGCTGCACCAACCCACCGACTCATTAATTCGGGGCCTTTCACGGAGATAAAGTTGGCCCGTGCTTGGGAGGCAACGGCTTTAGCAAGTAATGTTTTTCCTGTTCCTGGAGGTCCCCAAAGTAAAACACCTCGGGGCGCTTTGGCTCCTGTTCGTGCATATAAATCTGGATAGAGCAATGCGCCTTCGACGGACTCTTGCAATATTCGCTTGATCTCCACCAACCCACCGATTTGCGACCAGCTCACATCCGGCGATTCGACTTCAACGGAGCGTAATACCGACGGTTTGATTTCTTTTAGCGCTGCTAGAAAATCGAGTTGAGTAATACTTAAGGTGTCAGGTATTTGGGCTGAAAGGGTAGGAACTTGGCGGCGCAAGGCAATATAGGCGGCTTTTTGGACGATCGCTTTCAAATCTGCACCTACCATTCCAACACTCAGGTCTGCGATCGGATCCAAATCCACATCCACCAAGGGCATCGCTCGGGTAAGAATGATCAAAATTTCCAACCGTCCGGACCGATCGGGCACACGATATTGAACTTCCCGATCGAATCGACCAGGGCGACGCAAGGCAGGATCTAAATGATCAGGACGATTAGTAGCAGCCAAGACCAGCACGCCTTTAGTTTGGGCAAATCCGTCCATTAAAGTGAGTAACTGGGCCACAACCCGCTTTTCAACTTCGCCTTCAACCTTCGATCGATCGGGCGCAAGGGCATCAATTTCATCAATAAAAAGAATGCAAGGCGCGGATTTAGCTGCTTTTTCAAACACCGATCGCAATCTCTCTTCAGCTTCCCCGTAGTGCTTGCCCATGACTTCTGGACCCGCGATCGCAATGTAATTTATGCCAAGTTCAGCCGCGATCGATCGGGCAGTCAGGGTCTTACCTGTACCGGGCGGGCCGACGAGCAAAATTCCACGGGGTGGTTCTAGACCCAGTTTTGCTAGTAGATCTGGGCGCTTTAATGGCAATTCAATCAACTCACGTAATTCTTGAAGAGTTGCACCGAGACCCCCGATCGTACTGGTGCCTAAGCTAGAACTTGTGGCGGAGTTAGTGGGCGGCGGTGTGACGACAATGGGATCGGGGACTGATGAACCTTGTGATGGGCCTTGAGGCGAATTTAGGTTGCTTACACCGATTCCTGTACCTGATGCAGTAGAACCTGAGGTTGTCCGGCGAGGAATGGTGCTGAGGCGGCGACCATTGACTTGAACATCCGTTTGAAGATTGGTTTTGAGTTCTCCACTAGCGACCTTCTCTTCCAAGGTTTTTGCTAGCTCTAATAGTTGCTCAAATCCTTTAAACAAATCGCTCATGTCTAACCTCTTTTCGGTAGTGATGCTTAGAGTACCCGAATGGTTCTGATGTCTCACCATGATTGTCCCACCATGATATTTCACCACGCCAACACCCATAAGCACCAACACCCATAAGCACCAACACCCAGCCAACACTTATAAGTTAGGCGTTACCGATCGGCATCAAGCTAGTTCAACGACTGATCATTAGGCCGATCATCGGGATTGCCTAGATCCTCCAGACGTAATCCAGGAGATGAGATGTGCCGATTCTTCACAAAATCTTTTACCGCTAATTGACGATTTTCCATGAATTTACTCCAAAACCCAGGGATCAGCGTATCCATACTTTTTGCAATAGACCAAACTTCCAATGCCATCATGTTGTAGAAGGTCCGATCGGTACGACGCAAACTTTCAAGCCATTGTTCAACACTCATTTGAGTCGCGGAGGAGTCTGGGATAGGGTCGGGAGCAGAGTCTGGAGTCGGATCGGGGCTATCAGAATTTTGCATAGAAGACGAGTCAAAAACAGAAGGCAAAGTGAATTTTGATTAAAATACGCAGAGTCAAGTCAAGGATGACAGGACTGTTGCAAACGTGGAAATAGCTTTAGCATGGCTTACTTAACCGAATTTCGTCCACTCATTGCGGTTACGAATTATGGATAGAAGTAGGAATTGAGGGTGAACTGGATTCGACCCCGTGAGACAATAGGGGCGACAAAAAGCGGATTTATCTGGATTGCCACCTATGAAGCGCCGATCGATTTCAACTGTTCTACTCGCTGTACTTGTCCTTCCTCTCGTTCTGTTAATCGCAGGGATGGCATGGAGTAAAAACTATGACCCGTTTAAAGCGCTGAGTAAATCAAGCAGCAGTGCCAATCCGACAACTAGTCTTTTTGTTGCGCAGAATGCTCCCATTAGTTTGTCGTTGACGGTTAATCCCGATCGGTTGCTGTCGGTGTCGCCCAAGCTATTAAATTTTGGCAAGCCTAAACCCCAAGGCGATCTGGAAAATTTACGCGATAGTCTATTGGGACTTGGAACGCTTGATTACAAAACCAGTATCATGCCTTGGTTGGGCGATGAATTAACCGTAGCGGTGACATCCCGTAGTGTCGATCGGACGTTAGCCGATAGTCGTCAACCCGGTTACTTGTTGGCGCTGAAAACCAATGATGCGATCGCGTCCCGTGCTTTTTTACGTGAGTTTTGGCGAGTGAGAGCCTTGACGACCCAACAGACTGAAACCTATAAAGGAAGCGAGATTACCTATGGTCAGGTCAAAAATGGTCAGGTCAAAAATAGTCAGGCCAAAGATTCGGCAGTGCAATTGTCTGATGTGACTTTTACATTAGCGAGCGCCATTGTCGGAAATCAGTATGTTTTGTTTGCTAATAGTCCTAAAGTATTAAAGAATGCAATTAACAATGTTCAAGTTCCCAGCTTGAATCTACAGGGAAATGTACAATATCAACGGGCGGTGGGGGCGATCGATTCTAATTATTTAGGTATTTTGTATATCAATCTTCCCGAATTCACGGCTTTAACAGGGGATGATTCAATTATTCGATCGCTCGTCCAATTGCCCGCAGTATCTCCGATTACCTATAGCACGATGGCGATGGGATTGCGTGGCAGCCGATCGGGTTTGATTTTAGATACAGTACTGCTTCCAGATGATGAATTGAGTTCAGAGTCCGATCGTGAAATTGTCCAAACTAAAGCCATTCAAACTAAAGCCAAAACACTAGATATTTTAAACGTATTGCCCGATGATAATATGGCTATCGCTATAGGCAATAATCTTACTGAACTTTGGCCCACTATTTCCCATACGATAAAAGGCTATTCTGCATTAGAAGCATTACAAAACCAAGCTCTGAAGCCATTAGAGGCGGAGTCACAATTGAATTTCATTCAAGATATATTTCAATGGGTCAAGGGAGACTATGGATTTACAATAGCGCCCATCAAACCTAATCAGCCGACACAGTGGGTCTTTGCGGTCAAACGGGATGGTCAAGAAATTGAACAAGGAATTGCTAAATTAGACAAGATTGCCCGCAATCGGGGATTAACAATCGGTCCGGTGAAGTTGGGGGATCAAACTGTACAAGCTTGGACTCAGCTTTCATCAAATGGGAATACTCAACTAGCGGCAAATACGATCGCGGCTCATACAACAATCGGGAATTATGAAGTATTTTCTACATCTTTAAAAATGTTAGAAAATTTAGCAAATCAATCAGAAAAAACATTGAATCAAAGTTCAGACTGGACGTTAGCAACCCGCGAGATTGACAATCCAAATCAAGGCTATGTCTATATCGACTGGAATTCAGTCCAGCCATTACTTGAACAACAAGTACCAGGACTTCGATTGATTGAAGTTTTAGCACAACCGATCGTCACTCACCTGAAATCATTAACCATTAGTGTCGCAGAATTTAATGCTGGAGAATCTAGTGCATCAGATAATTCTGAGGGAATTGCCAAAGGTACTTTAGTTATAGGTCTGAAATAAACCATTTTTTATGCCACAAGCCACAATTAATCAATGGGTCCAACACCTACGCCAGGGAGCGATCGGGAGCTTTCCCACGGATACTGTTCCCGCCCTTGCCGCCTATCCTGATTTCGCTGACCAGATCTACACAATCAAATCTCGCAGTGCGGAAAAACCGCTAATTTTAATGGCTGGAGACAGTCAGGATCTATGGCCCTATCTAGATCCCGATCGGAATAATTCTATTCATTGGCAAGCAATAATGGATGCTTTTTTTCCTGGTGCGGTGACATTAGTATTACCCAAGCGCGATCGGACATTAGTTAAACTCAATCCCGCACAAACTGGAACCATCGGCGTTCGAGTCCCAAACCACAATTCGGCCCGAACACTTTTGCGCCAAACAGGGCCACTAGCCACAACAAGTGTCAATCGTTCTGGTGAACCTGCACTTTTGAATATGACCGACATCCGATCGCAATTTCCCAATATCTATACGCTTTCAGATTTAGCATTAAAAGAACTCGGAATAATTGAATCAGCTATTTCGACTATTACCCCGCCTTTACCTTCAACAGTAATTGAATGGATTGGAAATGGCTGGACGATTTTACGACAGGGGGCGATCGTTTTTTCGGATGCGGAAAAACAGACCTATCGAATTAAGAACTAAGTACGATCGGGCAGCTATTCCCTTAAAACACAAAAACCCAGGAGTACTCTTCTAAATTTCAAATTCTCTTTCCAAACCTCGCATCTCATGGCAGGATCATTACATCATGGCAGAACTATCCCTCGCCCAGCACTACCACGAACGGACAAAGTATGATCCCGACACTCTCCGGAGCAAGAGCCAAAGCTTAGACTGGAGCCGTCAACCTGTACCTTTTAAGGAGTACAAAATTGGGGTTGAATTTGAGTTGCGATCGTACCTAGAACCCCGAAGCGAAACCATTTCTGATACCGATGAACAATTCTGGTATCGACTATCGCGGTTTTTATTTTTCAGCTATGGCATCACCGCCATGTTACCCACTGACGCACAACCCCACTATTTCCGCACCTCACCGTCCGCTGGAGGACTATACCCGGCTGAAATCCACCTAATCTCACGAGGAACCGAAAATCTTCCCGCCGGACTCTACAATTACCAGCCCCGTCAACATTCCCTCATCTGCTACTGGGAAAGTGACGTGTGGACTGCATTACAGAATGCTTGCTTCTGGCACCCAGCCCTAGAAGGAACACAACTGGCATTGGTCGTGACGACCGTTTTTGAACGATCGGCTTGGCGCTATCAAGATCGTGCCTATCGACGAGTATTGCTTGACAGTGGACATTTGCTTGGTAATATCGAACTGGCCGGGTCAATGCAAGACTTTCGACCTCATTTAATCACAGGCTTTGCCGATCGAGCGGTGAATGATTTGTTGTATTTAGACGATCAACAAGAAGCCACAATGGCCGTATTACCGCTGGCCGATCTCCAGCAACTCAATCACCATTTATCTTTGAGTCAAACAACGATCGCTAGTGCCACAAATTATAATTACAATTCACAAATTCCCGACGGGCAGCTTCTAGATCAACTTCACCAAGCAACCCAAATTCAAACTAGCGATCGTAAAATCGAATGGCAACGTGAGGCTACAACACTACGATCGGACAAGTATAATTTCCCATTTTGTCTCAAAGTCGATGTGCGATCGGCCCCAATTTTGTGGAGTAATAGTGCAGTAGGGGCGAACCTTATTGGCTTAGAGGAAACATTAGTGCAGCGCCGATCGACCCGTAGCTACAATGGCGGCGATTTGACATTGAATGAACTCAAAGCAATTCTAGACTTCACCTATCATCCAGATCACTACATCGAACAAAATCTTGACCATTGTCCTGACTATTGCGCCCTTGATTTAGTAGAGACTTTTATTGCAGTTTCAGGAGTTCAGGGACTAGAGGAAGGTTGCTACTATTACGCGCCTCATTCTCAAGAG
>JAYUEU010000124.1:0-6456 GCA_043739065.1 Synechococcales cyanobacterium
AGCTTCCACCGCCGCCGCCCGCCAAGTCACCACTTTGCCCATTGGGATCAATTGCTTGAGTTGGATCTGGTTTGGGTTCGATTTGGTCATCGGCAACAATTTCTACTTCGTCTTGAGCGAGATCAGTTGCGATATGGCGAGGTGTATTGGCAAACCCAGCGATCGCACCTAAATGTAAAATCAAGGTGATGGGTAATGTGAACTTGAAAAATTTCTGTTGTTGCTTTTTTTCTTCCAAGCGATAATCTAACGCTGACTCAACAGGGGCTTTAGGAATTAGTGACGTTTGCATGGGAAGTTTGGAATGGGCGAGAACGACTTGTGATATGAGGACGTATGGTATGAGAAATTGTACTACGACAGCCCGTCTTATTGAGAAGTGCTTGCATTTAGTCATCGCAATGTAGCATAATCCACTCCAGCAGTAAACCTATTGTCATCACTATGGGATTTTTCAGTTCATTGTTCACAACAGCCGGGCTTGTACTATTTCCGTTACTAGGATTTTCTATTTTTGTAATAGCGTCGGCGATCGAACGGGGTAAGTTTTGGTTGAAACTGACAACGCGTCAACCGAAGTTTGCAAAAGAGTTGGTTGCCTTGTATCAACAGCAGCCAGAGTTGGCAGTAGAGAAGGCTCAGCGGAATTTAGATTTGCCGTTATCTCGTATTATTTTAGCTGCATTACAATTGCGAAATCCGAGTACAGATACCTTCCGTTTGGCAATGGAAGCGGAATTACGATCGGAGATTCCGGGATTAAAACGGTTTATGAATTGGTATGAAATGATTGTGGGATTAGCGCCGTTACTCGGATTACTCGGGACAGTGATGGGACTTATTCAAGCTTTTAGTGGTTTGAATGTGGGAGATGTGGGCGGAACGAAGAGTGGCGTGGTGTCGGCGGGGATTTCGGAGGCTTTGATTACCACAGCAGCGGGGATTATGGTGGCGACGATCGCGCTTGTGACACTGACTATTTTCCGAAGTGCTTATCAGAGTCAAATGACTTTAGTCGAAGAATGTGGAGGTCAGATGGAGTTGATTCATCGCTGTCGATTAGAGAATAGTTTTGTTGATAATCGTTTTGAAAGTATCGGAGAAGAAGTCTAATGATGCGTACTCCTCAAGAATTCGATCGTCCAGTTGAGGTTTCGACGACCCTTGTTCCATTGATGGATGTAGTGTTTGCAATTTTGACATTTTTTGTTATGTCTACTTTGTACCTGACAAAATCGGAAGGATTAATTGTTAATTTACCCAAGGCGGCACAATCGCAATCACAAGAACAAACTCGTGTGAATGTGACAGTAATGCAGGACGGAACATTAGCATTAAATAAACAAATTATTTCATTGGATCAATTAGAAGCCAATATCCGATCGCTTATGATCGCAACCCAACAGACGGTGGTGATTATTAATGCAGATACTGCTGTTAGTCATGGAAATGTAATAGCAGTGCTGGATCAGGTGAAAAAGATTGATGGTGTTAAGGTGGCGATCGCGACCAGAAAGTAAACCATTCTCAAATAAATGATGCTGTTGGGCGAATTCAATTCAACCTCAGAACCATTTTATGTAATGCTTTATCATTCTCATTCACTGCAATCTATCCACCCGCAACTTGTTCACGGATGGATTCTTAGGTTAATTTATTTCTTAGAAATCACCTTAAGATTGATAGTTAACAATTCGAGCAAAACTTTCAGGTTCCAAACTCGCACCACCGACTAAGGCTCCATCAATTTCCGGCTGAGCCATAATCTGATCGATATTGTCAGACTTCACTGAGCCGCCATACTGAATCGACACATCTGGATTATTTAGCTTGCTGCGAATAGCGCCACAAATCCGGTTAGCTTCCGTCACTTCGCAAGTATCTCCCGTTCCGATCGCCCAAATCGGCTCATAAGCAATCACCAGATTAGTCTGATCAACACCGACCAATCCCTTAGCCAACTGCTCAAAAATCACCGTTTCTGCATTCCCGGCATCGCGTTCTTGCTTGGTTTCGCCAACACATAAAATAGGTTTTAGTCCAGCGCTTTGAGCTGCTCTGAGTCGAAAGTTAACGGTTTCATTAGTCTCACCGAAAAGTTGGCGACGTTCGCTATGGCCGATAATCACGTAGCGCACTCCAATTTCGAGCAGCATCGTCGCTGATATTTCGCCCGTATAAGCGCCATTTTCGGCCCAATGAACGTTCTGCGCCGCGATTTGGATGCGACTGCCGTGGAGGGTTTTGGATAGGATGCCAAGATCGGTGAAGGGCGCGCAAAGAACGATGTCACGATCGCTCGGGGCATCATCCACAAGCGATTTGAACCCCTGCACAAACTCGATAGTTTCGGCTTGGGTTTTGAACATTTTCCAATTGCCAGCAAGAATAATCTTTCGCACAGGATCAAATCTACTTCTAAAAAAACTCCTATCAAGTCTACGCCGTGACGGGATCAATTCGATCAAATTTAGGATGCGGAATTGAGAGTTATGGATTTTCTAGGGTTTGGGCGGTGATGGCAGTGCTGACTTGTTCGTGACGATCGCGGATCATGTCTATCCAAGTGGCGGCAGTTTTTGAATCCATCTGGCGGGGGACTCCGATTAGGTCTAGGACGCTGTCGCTGGAAGGAGATAGGAAAATTAAGCTGGGATCGATCGGCTGATTGTATGACCAAAAATCTCGAATGCTGTCGGGATTGGGTAGAGTATCAGCGTCGATGGTTGGCATTATCACGTTATCGTCATCGACCAATGCTCCGTCATTTCCACTTAGATTTCCACTGAGTAAGGCTCGCCGATCGCGTAAGGCTTGGATAATTTCGGTTTTGTTGCGACCTCGCAGTTGGAATAACACGAAGGGATCGTCACCAAACCGATCGCCTAGTAAGTAATAAACTGCACCAATATGTTTGCATGGATTGACTGGATCCGGGCAATCGCATTCACTGATGATGTCAAATTGATTAAACGGAAACAGGCTTAAACCATTGGAAGTAAAGACTTCTTCGATGTTTTGGGGCATTTCACCAGACAAAAGCTTAGCGCTAAATAGAGCTTGTTCTGCCAAAGATTCGACGATGTAGCCCCACTGTTCGTCGGTAAAGGGTTCGATTTGGAATCGGACATTGTACGGTTCAGGTGCGGATCCACTAACGACAGCAACGACGCTTGCATTATGAAATTCTAAACTCAGAACATTTCCGTCTTTTGCGTAGTTCCGTGCCCGCGCCATTCGTTGCCTGAAACCAAAAGATTCCAGCACATCAATCCAACGTTGTGCCCACCATTCACGAGCAATGGCAGTGGAATACTGGTCTTCTGAGTAGACTTTATCTGATGGTTCGGAATCCCGATACGATCGCATTTTGTCAGTAGGTTTTAAATTAAAAGTCCAGGGTACAGGAATTGAACCTGTCTGGTACGAATTATGAGCTCGTTGCCTAAACCGCTCGGCCAACCCTGGAAATATGTGACACTTTAGCAATGTCTCTTAAAGAGTGTAACGTGAAACAGCCGAATTAAGGTCAGAAGATTTGTATTTAAAAAGTTGAGCTGACTTCTTCAAAAAATAGCTGAGTCGGTCCTGATGTCTAGGTATACAATCATCATAAAAATGCAAAAACAGCATGACTTTTCGATTCAACCCCTTTTCTCCTTAATCCCATGAAACTCAACTCAACAGCGACATTTACCTTTGTACTTCTGTTCTTGATGGTGAGCGCGGGTGTTGTGAGTTCTACGGGTGGGTTTTCAATCGGGACTGAGGCTCTGAAAGGAGTGCGTCAACCCGATAGTCGGCCTAACAAGGCATCGAGCAGCGACAATCCGCAGAAACGGACTCCGGGTCAAGCTGAAATCACACTTCTGAAGGAAGAAGATATTTTGAAGGCTGTGAAAGAAAAAGTTAACAGCACTCTAAAAGCAGGAGCAAAGCCAGATCTGACACTGGATCAAAAAGATGATATCAAGGAAGCGTCTGAAGCGAAAAACATGACTCATCAGTTTCCTTACACAGGTAAAGATAAAGAAGTAACGATCGAAGTAACGGCGATTCGTCGCCAAGAGGATATGGTTAATTTCGATGTTTCGCTTAAAAATGACAGCGCCCAAGCGGTTAACTTTCTATATAGCAATTTGACAGTTACAGACGATCAAGGTCGGATTTTGAATGCTGAAACGACCGGGCTTCCTCAAGAACTCCCAGCAAAGGGCGATCGGATGATGGGGACGGTGAAAATCTCTAGTAGTTTGTTGGCAAATGCGAGTAAAGTTTCCTTACAGATCTCTGACTATCCAGATAGAAAAATACAACTGGAAGTTTTAGATATTCCAGTTAAGTAATTATTAAATAGTAACCATCAATTTAGCCATTAATTTAATGGTGTATTAAGTCAAATTTAGTACGTCCGAATTCATTCTAACTTCCCCATGTTGCCTTCCCTGTCTCCTTCTGAAGTGGGTAGTCGTTTGCTTTCCATTTTAGTATTGATATTGATCAATGCATTCTTTGTAATGACGGAGTTTGCCATTGTTTCGGTGCGACGATCGCGTATTAGCCAATTAGTGGATGCGGGAGATTTGCAGGCTCAGACGGTCCAAGAGTTGCAGATTGGCATCGATCGATTGCTATCGACGACGCAATTAGGGATTACGATGTCGAGTTTGGCGTTGGGATGGATTGGTGAAAGCACGATGGCAAATGTGATTCGATCGGGACTTCGATCGATGACGTTTTTGCCCGAGACTTGGCTAGAGGCTGTGACGAGATCTTGTTCTGTACCGATCGCATTTTTGTTGATTGCCTATGTGCAAATTGTTTTGGGTGAATTGTGCCCGAAGTCGATTTCGTTGCTGTATGCGGAAGATATTGCATTAGCATTAGCGCCATTAAGTAGTGTGATTGCCCGATGTTTCCATCCGTTTATCTGGATTTTGAATAAATCGACGCAGTTGTTGTTGAGGTTGATTGGGATTCGCTATACGGGCCAAGGTTGGTATAACCAAGTGACGTCTGAAGAGATTCAGCTCATGATCGAAACGCAAAGTGAATCAATGGGATTAGTCGAAGAACAACGAGAATTACTCACTAATGTATTTGAGTTCACAGATGTAAAAGCAAATCAGGTGATGATTCGTCGGACTAATATGACCACGATCGATATTGCAGCAACAGTTCGCGACCTTTTAGATGAAGTTTCTCGTAGTCATCACTCGCGCTATCCCGTCATTTCTGAATCGGTTGATGATGTATGTGGGGTGATTCATTTGAAGGAATTAGCTGAACCGCTGGTACAGGGAACTTTGATCTTGGATAGTCCGATTCAGCCTTGGATTCGGCCCGCTCGGTTTGTGCCGGAATATACACCACTGGGTGAGTTGCTGACCTTAATGCAACGATCGCGACATCACATTGTAGTGGTAGTGGATGAATTTGGGAGTACGGCAGGGCTGGTGACGATTCAGGATTTGATTACGCAGATCATCGGCGAATCGCCAGAGAATGAAATGGAGACGGTGAATTTGATCCAACGGATTGATGTTCATACCTTTATGATCCAAGCGCAGCTTTCGATTGAGACGGTGAATGAAGTCTTAAAGGTGCAATTGCCAATTTCGGATGAATACCATACGTTAGGCGGTTTTTTGCTTTATCAATGGCAGCGGATTCCGGGGGAAGGAGAAACGTTGCAGGATGGTAATTGCGAACTAACGGTGATTACTTCAGTTGGGCCTCGATTAGACCAAATTCAAATTCGACGGTTGGAGCCGATCGTCCCTGAGACTGATTAGAGGTTTTTTGAAAAGTCCTTTTGTTGGGATCAAACGATTCGATCCCCCTAACCCCCTTAAAAAGGGGGAACTAGAAAATGAGAGAAAGACAGAAGACAACAAAGATTTAGAAAATAACTCTTAGTCGCCCTTGATCAAGGAAGATTTAGGGGATCGGGGCATTGAGGCTATTAATAATCTATTCTTCAAACTGCCATAGTTCTTTAGTATATGCCTCGTCCAGTACCTTTTTTGGACGGAGCAGTAGAATGACTCGGCCTAAAATTTGCGTTTCAGGTGCAGCTTCAAACCAGTTCAACTGCAATTGATTCTCAGTATCGGCAATCACAAAATAGCAATCTTCTTTCCAAGTCCGATCGTCCCGATCAACCACAATCAAAACTTGTTCTTGGGTGCCGGGAAGTCGGGTAGGCAATTTGTCACTATCAATTAAGAATGCGACTGGGTCAGATAAGTTGCGAATCACTTGATAGCCTGGAACAGCCACGTATGCACCCGAACCCGAAAATCGTACCAATCCAAACGGTTCTTCTGCTTCATAGAGCGGCGGCGCTTGAAAATCACTCTTCGTCAGAGGCATAACACCAATGACAGGGAGAACGGTGGGAAGTTCTTCGTCAGATTCGATGCGGTAGGACGGGAGCCGAGGCGCTAGTTTTTC
>JAYUEU010000125.1:0-5064 GCA_043739065.1 Synechococcales cyanobacterium
ATGCCGTCAGTCAAGCACTTCGCCAACTCATGGCATTTTGAGTCATATTCTGGGTCGTAGTTTGGGCTAAGTTGTAATTCGATTCGGTCATAGTTGATATCAAATTTCACAAAACTTTGTCAAGATAGTATTTGTCGGAACTGCGATCGGTTCTCTGTCCTAAATCATACAAATAATCATATTCGTCGCTTACCCTTAACTGAGGATCCTATGGATTGGTTTTCGACCATAACTGGAATTGGAATTGGATTATTGTTAATTACTCTACGTGGCCGACCTGAGAAAAAAGTACTTGAAAAAGCATCTATAGATTCACCTAACTCCATAGATTCACCTAACTCCATCCCATCGCCCAATCTAATCGCTCAACCCGATTACCAAATCGCTTACTATTCAGCCTTAGATTTAGCTCAATTTAAAGGCAGTTTTCTATCCCGAACGTCCCACGAGTTACGATCGCCCTTAAATGCCTTAATCAGCAGCCTACAAATGATCCAAGCTGGGCTTTGTGACGACGTTGAAGAAGAAAAGGAATATATTGGCTTTGCCCATGATGGAGCACTCAAATTCATTGGTCTATTAGATGAAGTGCTGAAAGTCTCAAAACTTCAGTCCGGTAGCCTGAACATTACTAAAACAGAAGTCGATTTAGCTATCGTGTTGCAAGAAGTCTATTTCATGACCCATCAACTTGCGGCCAATCGAAATCTGCGGCTTCAGATCCCCATGGTGGACAACGAAATTTTGATCCAGGCCGATCCAACTTACCTGCAACAGGCGCTCGTCATCCTCGTCACTCGATCGATCGCCGCCATGGATGGAGGAAGCATTATTCTTTCTCTCAGCACTGAAGGCAAACAGGTCACACTCACCTTGCAAGATGAATTGCCCGAAGCACAATGGCAAGAGACCTTAAATGTGTTAACGAACCCGAATGCCTCATTCCTACAATTGCCCGAGATCGTAGCGACTGAGATTTTAGCGACTGAACGATCGGCAACTAAGCCAGCACCGATCGTCATGGAATTCAGCCCATCATTTCGGCTTTTGTTAGCACGAGAATTATTGAGCATTATGGGAATCTCGCTATCCGTCAATAGCAATAGCAATATGGATACCAATGTCGATACCAATACCATGCCCCGATCGATCCAATGCCACTTTCATCTCGCCTAATCGTATAATTATTTGACTATAGCGAACACGATCGACGCGGAGAAGACCAGTCATGCCAATGATCGAAACCAAGACCGAACCCATGGTCATCAATATGGGGCCACACCATCCGGCCACCCACGGATGTTTTCGGTTAGTCGTCACGTTGGACGGCGAAAATGTAATCGATTGTGAGCCTGTGTTGGGCTACCTCCATCGTGGAATGGAAAAAATAGCCGAAAATCGTACGACCATCATGTATGTGCCCTACACCAGTCGTTGGGACTACTACGGCGGTATGTACAACGAAGCTATCACGGTAAACGCCGTTGAAAAACTTGCAGGAATTCCAGTCCCTCGGCGAGCGAGCTACATTCGGGTCATCATGCTCGAACTCTGCCGTCTAGTGAATCATCTGCTTTGGCTCGGACCGTTTATTACAGATCTTGGCGGCGCGACCCCGTTTTTCTATACCTTGCGCGATCGTGAAATGATCCTCGATTTATTTGAAGCCGCAACGGGCTACCGCATGGTCAACAACAACTATTTTCGAGTGGGCGGTGTGGCGGCCGACTTGCCCTATGGCTGGTTTGAGAAGTGTGCCGATTTTTGTAATTATTTCATTCCGGCATTGGATGAATACGAAAAGCTAATTACCAACAATCCAATTTTCCGCCGTCGTCTTGAAGGCGTGGGCGTGTTGTCCCGTGAAGATGCGATTAACTATAGCTGTTCTGGGCCAATGCTTCGAGCGTCTGGCGTGAAATGGGATTTGCGTAAGGTCGATCATTACGAATGCTACGACGATTTTGATTGGGATGTGGCTTGGGCAACGGAGGGCGATTGTTTAGCGCGTTATACCGTTCGGATTCAGGAAATGCGCGAGTCTACTAAAATTATTCAGCAGGCGATCGCAGCTATTCCCGGTGGCTCTTACGAAAATCTGGAAGCACAACGAATGATGGCGGGTCCAAAATCTGCCTGGGATGCACCTGAATTCCAATATGTCTCCAAGAAAATTGCGCCTACCTTTAAAATTCCCAAGGGCGAACATTACGTCCGTCTTGAAGCTGGACGCGGCGAAATGGGGATTTTTATCATGGGAGATGACAATATGTTCCCTTGGCGCTTAAAAATTCGTCCCGGTGACTTCAACAACCTACAAGCCTTCCCCAAGATGGTTCAAGGTCTCAAGGTCGCTGATTTATTTATTACTTTGGGCAGCGTGGACGTGGTGATGGGTTCCGTCGATCGTTAGGAATTCAAACTATTGCGGGTTAAAATATTGCAGGTTAAAACATCGGTTTAGCTAAAATTAGGCCGATGTTTTAAGATGTTTTAGTCAAGAATTAGCAATGTACTGAAAAGCTTAACCTTCTCAATTCTTGGGCACTAATTAACGAGGACAGCCGATCCCCACATCATTCTTTAAAAATCAAATCAAAATTCGGTCTAAAAAATCACAAAATCATCCAAGATTGGTGACTTAGTACATGTATACTTCTTGCGGAAACCCCTGGACTAGGATTTAATCAGGTTTAGTACCCCTTAAATCAATGCTTTAAAAGCTTCAAGAGAAACATGAGTGCGATCGTTTAAAGTACCAACTTTAAGCATCCCAGATACTGCTCCTTGATGTTCTCCATCTTTATCTAAGTCACTGTGAACCATTCCGCTAGTTATGGATTCATCACAGGACGTAAATTCTTGTTTTCCATCCTTTCAAGTTTTCGTGTTGTAAGTATCAAAAATCTCTCGTCTGTATTTTATCCAGAGCTTTGAAAAGTGCTTTGCGTAAGTTTAAGGCAAGAAATGAATTTGAAACTCTAGAGGCTATTGACTGATTGACGTCAATTTATTCTGTTGTACTTTCTCTCCCGAATCTTAGTTGAACCACACTTCCACAATTGGTGATTTTTCCATGCAATACCAAGCACAGTTGACTCCTTGGATCGTCTATTTAGTTGAATCTGAGACGCTTCGTAACCCAGTCAGCCGTTTTCGCCGCCGTAATGATGCAGATGCTTATATCAAGGTTTTGCGCAATAAAAAGCCTGATTCTGAATTCATGGTTGAGTTTGATTCAGCAAGTTTTGCAAAAAAAGTAAAAGCTGCTGAACCTGCATTGGTTTAGGTGTTATTTAATTTCATTGGTTCATTTCAATTGTTCATGAAATTGCTTTTTAGAGCTGTCAGCCAGCTTATAAGTTAATGAATCTAACTTGAATAAATTTATGACGTGGGCGGATTTCTGTCTACGTCATTTCTATGAATATACTGATGTGAATATGGATAATGAATGGAAGTGGATAGAAAAGGCATTGGGCGATCGATCGTTGATGCCTTTTGTTGAATTCATGGCGTTGGCACTCTATCATCCAGCTAAGGGATATTACGTTACTCAAGCTATGAATATTGGGGCGCGGGGCGATTTTTATACTTCGCCTCACTTGAGTCCTGTGTTTGGGGAATGTCTGGCCCGTCAAGTGATCGATTGTTGGGAAATCATGGGGCAACCGATCGCCTTTGAAGTGATTGAGATGGGTGCGGGACAAGGAATTCTCGCCGCAGATATTCTTCAGGCAATCGCCCAGATCTGCCCTGAACTCTCTAAGACTTTGACCTATAGCATTATTGAGCGATCGCAGTCTCTAAAATTAGCCCAACGTCATCATCTTGCCGCCTGGGGATCGATCGTTCAATGGCGAGCGTGGGAAACCATTGAACCTGCGTCAATACAAGGCTGCTTTATTTCTAACGAATTAGTCGATGCGTTTCCGGTGCATCAAGTCGTTTGGCGAGACCAAGCACTTCAGGAAGTTTATGTCGGACTCGACGGCGACTGTGTAAAGGAAGAACTGGGACCGCTCTCAACGCCAGAATTACAGGAATATTTCGATCGATTGGGCATTAATTTTGAACATTACCCCGAGGGTTATCGAACTGAAGTGAATTTGAATGCGACCCATTGGATTCAAACACTTGCCAATCGACTCCACCATGGTTATGTCTTAACAATAGATTATGGCTATAGCGCCGATCGATATTACAATGCTCGTCGAACGGACGGAACGCTTCAATGCTACTACCAGCATCAAGCCAACTCAAATCCTTACTTAAATATAGGATTGCAAGATATTACGGCCCATGTTGATTTCACAACGTTGGCACAGCGAGGCGAAGACGCTGGTCTGACTGCATTAGGGCTGACGCAGCAGGCATATTTTTTGATGGCGTTGGGACTGGGCAATCGGATTGCGGCCTTAAGTCAAACTGAGACACAAGATGTCCAAGAAATAAATAATAGACTTCAAACGCGCACCGCACTTCATAAATTAATTGATCCCACAGGTCTTGGGAACTTTTACGTATTAATTCAGTCTAAAGATTTAAGTACAACAGAATCGAGCCGATCATTACGCGGGTTGACTATTCCGGAACGATTCTCAGCCTCACAATAGATAAACTAAAACTAAATCAAAGATAAAGAAGCAAAAAAAGTCGGCCTAGAAAATCTTCCAAGCCGACCTATTCTAAGTTCCGATTCAGGCCCGTTTGTATATTGAAGATGGAGAACGGGTCAGCTCAACATCATCAAAAAAACTCTAACGACCCATCACTTCCAAACGAATTGGAGCAACGCCCGAGTCCATCACACCAATAATGCGCGCAGCACCCGCCGAAAGATCTAAAATGCGACCACCATGGTAAGGACCACGATCGTTAATCCGCACTAATACCGCACGACCTGTATCTAAATTCGTCACCCGAACACGAGTGCCCATAGGCAAGGAAGGATGAGCTGCTGTCAAATCATTTTGATTGAATACTTCACCGCTCGCTGTGTAGTTTCCATTAAAACCGGGACCATACCAGGATGCCATTCCTTGAACCGATGACAATACCGTG
>JAYUEU010000126.1:0-11282 GCA_043739065.1 Synechococcales cyanobacterium
CTGCGAGTAATATTAAATATTTCAATCCTGTTGCTGAGAGTTTGACAGGCTGGAAAGCAGAGGATGCTGAAGGATTACCTCTATCTGAAGTTTTTATAATCGTTAATGAAACAACCCGAGAGCCAGTCGATAATCCGATCGTCAAAGCTCTAGAAAAGGGGCAAATTGTGGGTTTAGCTAATCACACAATTCTTATCGCTCGTGATGGCACGGAGCATTCTATTGAAGACTCAGCCGCCCCAATTCGAGATCCTCAAGGACAAATTATCGGCGCAGTCATCGTCTTTCATGATGTCACCGAATCGCGTAGTCTCGCCAAGAAACTATCTTGGGAAGCTAGCCATGATGCTCTGACAAGCTTAATTAATCGTCGCGGATTTGAGCAGCTACTCCTTGAGGCGATCGCCTCTACTCAAAACGATACCGAGCAACAGCACACGCTCTGCTATCTAGATTTAGATCAGTTCAAAGTTGTGAATGATACTGTCGGTCATATCGCTGGTGATGAGCTATTGCGCCAAGTTACTACCCTTTTACAAAAAGGAGTTCGAGCCAATGATACGCTTGCTCGGTTGGGCGGCGATGAATTTGGTCTTTTGCTTTCTCGATGCCCGATCGCTGAAGCATCGCATATTGCAGAAAAGCTTAGAGACCTAGTGCATCAGTTTCGATTTGTTTGGCATAATAAAGTCTTTATCATCAGTATCAGTATTGGCGTTGTTGCCATTGACCAAAACAGTCAAGATTTGATGCAGGTCATGGGTGCGGCTGATGCTGCTTGTTATGCCGCTAAAGCTAAAGGTCGTAACTGTGTTCATGTTTATCGTCAGGATGATAGCGAACTCCTTAGACAACGTGGTGAGAGACAATTGATTTCCAAAATCAGCCACGCGTTGGAAACTAATAGTTTTCGTCTCTATTCCCAAAAGATTGTCTCGATTACTTCTCAAACACCCCTAGAGCATTATGAGATTTTGCTAAGAATGTTTGATGAAAAGGAAGAATTAGTCTATCCCAATGAGTTTATTCCTGCTGCCGAGCGATATGGTTTGATTACGGAAATTGATAGTTGGGTCATTAAAACGTTCTTCTCAAATTATCCCAGGATATGTCAGCAACGAGCTTCTACAGATAGATTATATACGATCAATATTTCCGGGGGTAGCATTAGTAATAACCAGTTTCTGAATTTCTTAATCGAGCAATTTTCTCTGTACCAAGTTCCACCTCACAATATTTGTTTTGAAATTACGGAAACTGCTGCGATCGCAAACTTCGACGATGCTCAATATTTCATTAGTACTCTCAAGCAGATTGGCTGTCAATTTGCTTTAGATGATTTTGGCAGTGGCTTGAGTTCCTTTGCTTATCTGATCAATTTACCCGTTGATTATCTGAAGATTGACGGTAGTTTTGTGAGAAATCTGAATAATAATTCGATTTCTCAAGCGATCGTTGAAGCTTTCAATAATATTGCCCATGCCATGAATCTTAAAACGATCGCTGAGTTTGTTGAAGATGAGGATATCTTAGAAAGACTGCGGGCAATAGGCGTAGATTATGCTCAGGGCTATGCGATCGGCCGTCCCGTCCCTCTTGAATTTTAACCACGGATTTTACGTCGTACTTATTTTGCAAGAAAAACCAATGACTAACAGCCATAAAGCATCCTAAGCAATAGTGTAAACGATCCATTCTAAGTACACGCGCTTGTTAGCCGTACTAATACTGTTGGATCTGTGGTTTCAGATCTTTTAGTATCCTATTTTTCCTTAAACTTAATTATCCGATCGTACTTAGGCATAGGTTTCTCCTATTTTCTTCCCGATCGCTATTCCATTCAGCAATAAACATTCTCAAATGATTTGATACGATCGCCTCAACAATCATTTTCTCAAGTTTGTATCAGGCGATCGCTATCTGATCAGGAGATTCCATCACACAGAGAAACTAAACAACCGAAATAAAGCAATTACAGAAATTAGAGATCCTTAATTAGAGATCCTTGCCCTGATCTTGTTGCCACTTTTCATAGGCAATACGTGGAACCTCGAATCGATCGCTAGTTCGGGAATAGTAGGCCGGCGAACCCATGCGACCGATGGGCGTAAAGTTATTAATATGAAACCGATCGCCAATCAGTTCATCATCCACATGCAACATCACCACTTGTCCAATAATCAAGTTATAGATTCCCAAAGGCTGTTGACTATGCAAGATGCATTCTAAACTTGCCTTCGCTTCTGCTACCCGTGGAACTTTAATCTTTTTTGATGCTGATGGATGTAACCCTAATGCGGTGAGTTCACTTTCATTAGGCGGAAAATTTGCTGCTGAAAGATTCATTTCGGATAATAGATCTTCTGTCACCAAATTAACCACAAATTCTCCATTAGCGATGATATTGGCAGCCGTATCTTTTGGACTGCCATCATCTTTATTGCCGATGCTAATGATGATATAAAGAGGGTCACTACCGATCGCATTAAAGAAACTAAAGGGCGCAAGATTAATAACGCCTTCAGCATTTTGTGAAGTGATCCAAGCGATCGGGCGAGGGACAACGAGATTAGTTAATAATTTGTAGTTGTCTTGGGGTGATGTGGAACTGGGATCGATATGCATAGGGAATAGTCAACCTCTTGACGCTCTGGGTATAGTAAATGGAAAATTCGATTTTAACGATTCAGCGCACTCATGCTTTGGGCAGGATAGCGATCGCCTGCGGCAACATCTTGGGGAGCAACAGCATTGATACGACTCAAATCTTCAGCAGTTAGAGTCACAGCAGTTGCACCAACATTTTCTTCGAGATAGCTGCGGCGTTTGGTTCCCGGAATTGGCACGATATAGTCCCCTTGAGCTAGCAACCATGCGAGAGCGAGTTGTCCTGTGGTAACACCTTTTTCAGCTGCGATCGCTTTTACTTGTTCGACTACTTGTAGGTTTTTAGCAAAATTCTCACCTTGGAATCTGGGCGATTGACGGCGGAAGTCATCGGCAGCAAAGTCATCGGGAGTAGTGATTGCTCCTGTCAGAAAGCCTCTACCTAAGGGACTATAGGGTACGAATCCAATCCCCAATTCTTGCAAGGTTGGCAAAATTTCATCTTCTGGATCACGGCTCCATAGTGAATATTCCGTTTGCAGGGCAGCGATCGGATGGATTGCATGAGCACGACGAATTGTAGCAGGAGCCGCTTCAGAGAGGCCGAGATATCTGACTTTTCCTTGTTTGACGAGTTCTGCCATTGCACCTACCGTCTCTTCGATCGGCACGGTCAAGTCAACGCGATGTTGATAGTAGAGATCGATGACATCGACCCCTAAGCGTTGTAAAGAGGCATCACAAGCCTGTTTTACGTATTCAGGTTTGCCGCTAATTCCTAACCAGCCCCCATCAGCACTGCGAACATTACCGAATTTTGTGGCGAGGATAACACGATCGCGGCGGTCTTTGATTGCTCTGCCGACTAGTTGCTCGTTAGTAAAAGGGCCATACATATCGGCGGTATCGAGGAAGTTCACACCGAGGTCTAGGGCATGATGAATCGTGGCGATCGCCTCTTGATCGTCGCTATTGCCATAGAACTCAGACATGCCCATACAACCCAGTCCTAGTTCAGATACTTCTAGTCCTTGATTACCTAGCTTTCTTGTTTTCATGGATGAATGCCTATGTTGGAGGGTCATGATTCAACTAGCTTAGCGTATGGTTTGGTCTGTTTTAGTAGTCCTAAATAGGTAACAATGCATTGTAGTGGTGAATAAAGTATCAAATTACTCCAACATGATTCTCTGACTTTTGAGGGAATTACAACGTTTTGGGTACTAGTCGCGAGACTCTTTGGCGTAAGGTGTGATTGAAGCGCTCAATATCATTGATTTTTCCATTATCTACAGATCGCTTACGTATGGGTTTTATAGTTGTGAAGCTGTTCTAACTAAGCTCCTAAATATTTGGCAAGACGATAGCCCATGATGATGCCAACGACCCCAAAGATTACGCTAAAAACGATCGAGATCAATGAAAATGAGCTACTACCCCAAAGTACTGGAATGTAACTGCCGATCGTCGATCCAAAGAATCCGCCAATGCCGATAAGTAATTTTTCCATACAAAGAGTGTAGAGTATTTTGACTGAAGTGCCGATCGTTTTTATCGTATTCGTAGCTATTTGTTCACCTTGCGAAAACAGTATCACAATATCTGAGATGTGCTCCTTCAATCATTTATAGGCTATGTAGCGATCGTAAATCCAGTATTTTCATTTGGTGCAGCGTCGGGGACAAATGGGTGAGGCTTTGGCAACGCTTCAGATGAAACCAGGGGAAAAGCGATCGTACTATAGATGATTAATTGCAAAAAAACGATCGCCCCCTTTATCTCATAATTTGAGGGCGATCTCTAACAAAATGTCCTATTGAGAAAATGCGATCGCCCCTTTATCTCATAATTTGAGGGCGATCGCTTTGTGATTAACAGAATGGTAGAAATCACCAGCCAAATAGTGATTTTACTCCGTTAAAACCTCCTGAGATAACGTTAGTGACATTATTAACTGCCTGAGCAGCATTGTTATAAGTAGCAGTAGCAATCTGTGTTCCTTGATTAACTGCACTAGAAACAAAGTTGCTCACAGTTTCGTATGCTTGTTTGCCAGTCTGGATCACGTTATTGATAATCTGCTTACCCGTTTCAACAACATTACTGACAATCTGCTGTGCGCTATTAATGATATTGCTGACTGTCTGAACTGCTTTGCTAGCGTAGTTAGCGACTTGGTTAAAAACTTTAGAAGCAGTCTGAACCACTGGGTTTTGCATCACCTTTTGAGCAATACTTTGAGCCATCTCTTTTACCTTTTGCTGAGACTGCTGAACAATTTGAGTGGTTCGTTTGTCAATCTCCTGCTTGAGGGTTTGATAAGCAGCTTTTGCCTGTTGGACAATGGCTGTAGCCGTCTGATAAATAGCTTTAGCTGTGTCTGCTAAATCTTGAGCTTTCTGCTTTGCTTCTTCTGCATTTCTCTTGATGGTTTCAAGTACACTACTTGTAAAAGATCCTACTGTGTTTATTCCGTTAATAATGCCGTCTGCCAAGGCACCTCCGACTGTTTTAACAAGGTTTGGACCTATGCCCAAAACAGTTCTTATAAGTTCAACTCCTGGTCTAGCTTGATTAAGATATAAGTCAGCTTCTGGAATTTGCCGCATTTTTACTCCAGAATCGCTCTTTTGGCTGTCTTCAAGTAATCCTGATCTAAGATGCTTATTAAGATCCGGAGTGCTTATCATAAAAACATCCCCCGGCAGGAAAAGTAAACCTCCTGAAGAAACTGGATCGAACTCAACCATATAGTGAGTTGCAGCAACTTTAGAACTGACAACTTTTGAAAGCCAAGGAAGACCAATTCCTGGAGAATTGAAAGTAACAACTTCATTAACGTACTGCGGAAACTCGGCCCCTGTCATTTGAGCAAGTGCTCCACCCAAACTATGACCAGTTATGTCAACTTTTCTTTCAGCGTTGCTGTTAGTTTTTAACCAGTCTTCTATACCCAGACGTTTCGCCGCACTAAATTGCTCAGCTCCAATGCCTATAGGGTTTGTATCAGATATGGGAAGACTATCGGTTGATGGATCTGTACCTTCAAATACAAGCACCGGATTTTCAAGAGAATTATAAGGAACAAGTCCAACAGCAACTAAAGCTGTTCTATCGTCATAGAAAACACGGGATTTGTTAGGATCGTAGCCTTTAAATAGATCCTTCAAATCTTTTTTCCCCTGAGCATAATCATATATATCTTCTTTTGTAAGCTTCTCATATGTAATATGCTTCTTAAACTTTGATGAATTGCCGTAAAAGCTATTACGACCATCAGGTTGAACAAATAACTGTCCCTTTGCAAACTGATAAATAGTTACGCCGTTGCTGACCCGACTACCAAGGAGTAACCCTGGGTTACCATACTTCTGGGTGATTTCATTAACAACCGCTTGAAATACTTCTCGTTGGCGTTCCTGATCTGCTTTAATTTTCTCTAGTGCTTCGTTCGCCAGACGGACGTCTTCTAGGGCCTGTTTTACTTTTTCATCTGCTAAACGCTGGTTTTCGTTCGCTTGAGCAATGGCTGTCTGAGCTTGGCGATTCTGTTCGGCTTGCTCAGGATTATTATCAATGAACCCTGACCACATCCAATTATTGGTGCCAGCGATCCGATACCAACGGGTAGAAGAGGTTCCTAACACTGTGTCGGTATAGCGACTACCATTGTTTTCATAAGCATCAAAGGTGATTGACTCACCGGGAGACTTAGTCCCAACTTCTGGAAAACCAGTGCCTGGGCCAGAACGTATGCGTTGGTAACCTATCAAAGTTACATCACCGATGTTCATCACATTACCGGAGAATGACGGAACTGATTCCCAAACCGGACGCTCTCCGGGAAAAATAGTATTTTCACCTGTCCATGTCAGCGGTGAAAGGATCGGCAATGGTTGATAGATTTCCGGTTTGGTTTTCTTCGCTAACTCAACGGCTTTTCCTAAATTAACTGCCCCTGCTCCTGTTTCTACATCCCAACCCGGTGTGCTAAGATCCGTAGCAGTCTGTTTCAGGATATTCTTGATTTGTAAGTAGTTCAGGTCAGGATTGCTTGCCCACGCTTGAGACGCAATTCCTGTAACTTGTGCAGTGGCAACCGAAGTGCCCGCCATCCACCCCACTCCTAGATCTGAAGGAGTCGAAACACTGGGTATCTGAATTTCATACCCTTCCTTCTTGAGAATTTCCTGGGCTTGGATTAAGTTTTGGCCAACATTCTCATCAAACGCATCCACAAACTGACTAAGGGCATCAACCTGGATTCCGTAGTAACCATCTACATATTCGAGCGCAAGCTTTTGACTCGCTTCAGCCAGATATTCATTCAGTAGTTGATCAACTTCTTTGGTGGCTTCGTCGTAGGCTTGCCGCTCTTCTGGCGTAAATGTTCCTAGTTCTGATTCATCCACTGAAGTAGTTGAACCAAAGACATCTTCAAAAACATGACGGACATTTTTCGCCATTTCATCGTCTGGCAGCTTCTCATCGATCGCATCAAAAATTTGATTCCCAAAGCTACTTTGATTACCTGGAAATTGATCAGTAGGATTATTCGCACTGAAGCCATCCGATTGTAAATTCCAAGTCGAGAAATTATTAGTTTGAGTAGTGCCATCAGCTATGCCTGTCGTCTGATCTTGGAGCGGACCAAATAATTGGTTCAACTGCGAATTCACATCCGTCATCCATTGAGGTAGATCAACCCCAGAACCAACTGTAGACATAATAGGCTGAGCGATCGTTCCACCGTAGGCGACGATATCCAAACCATACCCAAAGCTAGAGTAGTCGGCTCGTTTCCCGTTGTAATCGATTGCGCCAACAGTAATAATGTTGTCAAATTCTTGAGAAGCCTGTCCTAAAGCGGACATTGTCCCCCCGTCGTTGCCTGATGCCGCAACAATCAATACACCCTTCTGACGGGCATACTCCAATGCCTTGCGCTCTTCAGGAGTGAATTCATATCGAGTGGTCGTAGTTCCATCTCGATTCAGTTGAGTTAAATCAAAGCTAAGATTGGCAATAGCATGGGGCTGACCCATTTCCTTTGAAGCATCTACAAAGTTGACTAGCGCCTGTGCCCACTTTCCAGAACCAACGGCGCGTTCCACATAAAGAGGAGCCTGATCATTAATCCCATTAATCCCAATCTCGTTATTGCGTGTTGCGCCAATAATCCCTGCAATGTATGTACCATGTTGATTACCTTCACCAGGCTGTAGGATAGGGTTTCCATCACCTGCAACATAGTCACTACCTGGACCAAAGTGGATGTTGTAAAGATCGAGGTCAGGATTGGGGCTTACACCTGTATCAATTAACCCAATTAATGGTTGATTCTTAGGCGGTTGAATGAAGCGCATCAAGTCTTGTCCTAAATCTGTCTTGCGCCAATCATGATTAGTGTCGATCACACTATCCAACTTTACAGCCGAGCCTGTTGCGCCTCGAACCTGAAATATGATGTCGTTATAGTCCCGATCGCTCTCACCATCCAAGCGCAAATCTTCCATTGTGAATGTGTGTCCATTGCCATCCACATCGGCAATTTGCCCAAATTGGAAGGCACCATTAGGATTTGCACCTACTAGTGAAAAGAGTGGATGTAATGCGCCTTCCACAGTAGGAGTTTCAAAAACTTGTTGAACGGTTCCATCGGCAACAAGCATCACCCCAAACGTATCGCCTGGACGCATGGCAAACGTCCGCACTCCCAAGTAGTCTCCAGCGTTAAAGTCTCCCTCCCAGGGAAGTGCGCCACTGAACCTCGCTCCATCTATCTGGTCAGAAATGACTACATGACCGAGGGTGGAATCACTGAGTGCTCGTCGTCCAACTTCTTTAATAAATTCTGGAGTGTCTAAACCTAGGCTTTCTAACCCTTGTAGGCTAAAGATGGCCAGTTCGCCTTGATAGATACCGCCATCAAACAGATAATCAACACCAACTTGCCCCGTACTGCCCACAGTAAAGATACCTGACGTAAAAGGAAGCTGGCTAGATACAGCAACCGGGCTTGAACTAATAGGACTTAAGTTCTCTAAAGATGACGCAGACTGAAAGCTACTAGTTGCGCGGTAAGACTCTGCATTTAACCCGTTTGAATTCCTGAGATTAGAAATTTCTAATGAAAGGGGATCCTGAAGGTAGAGGGAATTAGACGCGTTCTCTGCAACCATGATTTTTGCCTGTGATAAATATAAGCTTTCTCGTCTACGTATAACCACGGTCAACATACCTTGCCTTGCCAGTCTGAGTCAGCTAACGATCGCTAGTCAGTCCAGAAAATCATAAATAAATTCATTGAAAATTTATCTTGAACGATCAGAGTCTTTACGAGTCTTTACGGGTAGTGGACTAATGTAAAAGGTATAAAAAAATCAGGCATAGCTGTAGCATCTTCAAAGGAGTCAAGCCGATGATCATCAAGATAAATTGCTCTACTTGTGGTTCCCACGACATATCAAAGAACGGAAGAACGCGGTTTAGTAAGCAAGACAATCAATGCCGAGACTACCGTCAATTTGTCGAAGATTCTCAGTGGAAGCCAAAAGATGAAGACGCTCAAGCTTTGGTCAATTTGTGTTTATTACAAGAGCTTCCGTTAGCAAAAATCAGCCGATCGATCGGTATTTTAGACCGTTGGCTCCAATGCAATGCCAAGTTTATGTGTAAGTACAATCAGCTGATCGGAGAAATAATGGGTAAAAAAGATAACCCTGATATTCTTACCGTCATTTCCTAAAATAAATTACCGATTTACGCATTCACCTTGTACCCAATAGCCTTCTACCCAAAATGAATACAAATCTTGAGGATCTGTGCCCTCAATTTAGTGAAGCAGAAATGTACTGGCATTTAGATGAGCTTTACCAAGAGCTAGCTCGATTGAAGGGTAAATCATTATCTTGTCGAGAAAAACAATGGTTGCGAGGTTTGCTTTTGGGATATGGTCCAAAAGCAATCAATGGATTGATACTTGGGTGTGCTAACAGCAATGCTTTGCGCCCCGGATTGTCACAGAAGCTATATCCATTAATTAAACAGTTAATTAGTGAGCAGACACAACAGGAAACTCAAATTGGGGTGTGCTGTATTCCAATTTTGATGGAGAAATTAGGTTATAGAAAAGCTCTTATGGAACCTGTAAATACTAAATGCTGAAGGCGATCGAGTACAGCGTTTGACTAGGGAAAAAGATGTCAACTCCATCACAAAATAGAGCATACCCAGAAGCTGTTTTGGATGGAGAAGATTATAGTGAAAATCAGGATCTACGATCGCGCCTCAAAATGGGAAATGAAGAAAAATTAAGTTACTGATAAAAATTGCATGATAAGAGTAGGCACATAACGCATTAGTTCAGAATTAGGGATTATCTTGATTACATCGGATACAAGTCCGCGAGGCGATCGAATTTTAGATGATTGATTTCAATAATTCATTGATTTTAAAATAGCGATCGGAGATACGCTCACCCTCTCTAATAATAATTTATATTTTTCTGCGAAACCACTATTGATTATCAAGAAAATTATGATTGACGAGAAGATTCTTAAACAGAAAATCAAACCTCCAATCCGACAATTTGTTAACTATTCTGAGTTCCATACACCGCCTCAAGCCTGCTAGCAGTGATATGAAGACCCTTAATAGCGCGAACAATTCGACCGAGTTCTGTTGCTACAGGTGTTTGGGTTCGCACAGCTTGTAGCGTTGGCGTTTGCATGGGTTGGGCAGAATGAATAGCAAGTTCTGATAGACGAGTGATGTGGAGCTGATGAACCCGATCGCAAATCGCCTCAAGATAGTCGTCCAAAGGGGGTAGCGGCTGAAGTGTTTGCCGATGGGCGATCGTATCAGCCAAATTCAGCAGCACTTGTTCAATAGCATTCGTAAGCTGTTCAATATGATCAAACTGGTTTTCGTTGCTAATCTTTTTGAGATATTCAATCAAAATTGTCGTCGAGCTAAACAAACTGCGAACATAAAGCATCAGCGCCATAATGGGTTCAATTTCACCTCGAATATGACGCGGCTCACCAAATAATCTTTGGGCGGCAGCTTCAGCATTTGCATTTTGTAGCGCTGCTTGATGGCGTAGGCGATCGAGAGATCGGGCAAATATTAGATCTTCGTCAGACTCATGGTTTTTTTGTTCTATTTGCTGTTCCGCTTGCTGTAGATATTGACTAATCGCAACTTGAAAGTAGGCTAAATTAGCACGTAAGGTCATCTCTAGCTGAGCCGGAAGTTGTTGCTGCTCCCAACTTGGAAACAATAGATAACTACCCGCAAAGGCGATCGCACCGCCAATCAGCGTATAGGCTATTCTTTGAATTCCCACCTCCCAATTTCCCATACCGGTCGCCCCTAATAGCAATACAATGGCAGGCGTTAGCATCGCAACAAAAAGGCTATAACTCAAAGGGCGCAATAATACTGCCGCAAACATCAGCATCAAAATCAGCAGCGCGATCGTCAACGGATTATGAACAATTATCACTAAGGCAATGCCAAAAATGCCCCCCACCACCGTACCTAAGACCCTCTGTCCAATAATCTGAGAAGTCCCACCAAAGTTTGGCTTAAGCGCTAGCAGCACGGTGAGCGTAATCCAGTATCCTTTAGGAATCGGAAAAGCGTAGCCCAGCCATTGCGCGAAGGTAATC
>JAYUEU010000127.1:0-14171 GCA_043739065.1 Synechococcales cyanobacterium
CTCACGGCTTGTATTACGAAAGAGAGCACCTAAGATGGGCAGATCTCCCAAGATAGGGACCTTTGTAACAGTTGCCCGATCGGTCTCCTGAATCACACCTGTAAGGATCAAAGTTTGACCATCCCGAATACGAACTAGGCCAGAACTCGTATCACGCTTTTGAAGCAATGTAATAAAGTTCCCGCCCGTAACTCCTGCAATACCAACAGTCTGTTGATTTTTTGGTGCAGAAATCTTTGAGGCAATTTCCATAGAAATAAAGCCATTGTCATCAATACGACGAAGATCTAAGTTCAGAATAAGTCCGGCATCTTGCTTTTCAACAGTAACAGTGGTGTTTGAAGTGTTACCCGTCGTTGTAGTTGTGGAATTGAAATTTGTGACAACTTCCTCAACTACTTTAACCCCAGCACTTTGACCTTCCTGAATGATCAAAGTCGGATCAGTTAAAACTTTTGCATTCTTATTTGCGATCGCAGTAGAGATTTGAGCTAACCAGTTAAAGCCTTTAGGGAAATTAGTTTGTCCTCCAGACCCCAATGCAACAACAGCCGCTCCGCCTGTAACACCGGCACCAACACTATCGAAGTTGAAATTCAAACTGGTATTTGCGTTATCGGTGCCATTCAAGTCAATATCAATTACCTTAACCGTCACAGCCGCCTGACGCTTACGCACATCAAGCTGAGTCAAGAATCCAGTTGCCAATTCAATTTTTCGAGGAGCACCTGTCAAGGTAATTGAGTTCGTCCGAGCATCTGCCGAAACAGATAAACCACGAAGCAACAGCGGACCCACGCCACCATTTGCACGCAAGGCTAAGATCGTTGGAGTCCGAGTTTCAATGCTCCGAGCTGCTGCCCCTTCACCTACAGTCTGAACCGAAACCTGAGTAATCGGAAGTTGGGTTTCAGCCCCTTGGGTCGTCAGGAAATTAGATGCTGCTTCCGTCGTGGTTTGGTTCAACCGAATGGTCCGGGAAATCACATTCCGCGCATCGTCAGGAAGACTGGTACCGACGAAGATTGTCCGACCAACCCGATTAGCTTCCATGCTGGCACAGGCTGGCGCACCCGCCCCACCGCCACCACCAGCACCAGCGGGAACGCAAGCAATCCGCAGAACGTAATTGAAGACGTCTTGAACCGATTCATTCTCAATATCCAAGGAGATCGTCGGGCCACCAGAAGAAGAAGAAGAAGAAGCACCCGGAGAGGCAGAAGCGCCACTACTCGGACCTTCGCTATAAGCCAAGTTCATACCAGCAGCACGAGCCAATAGTGACAATACTTCTCGCACAGGCGCATCACGCAACACTAACCGAGGAATGCGCTCATTAGTGCCCAAGTCGATCGAAGCAGGACTCGTATCCAATTGCGAAATCGCCATATCTCCCACAGGTGGAGCCGAAGCACGCGGCATCAATGGCGGCGCGATATTATTAGGCGCTTGGGGTGCGGTGCGGGGTGCGCTTGGGCTTGGGATGAACGGAACAATAGGAGTCCCTGTCGGTGGTTGAGGAGTCAATTGAGTCGCTTGAGCAATTGTTTCGACTGGAGGCATATTGACCGCTTGAGACAAACGACCCGTTTCGCCCGCCTTACCCACAACATTCAATACAACGCCATCGCCATTCTTACTGACTAATTGACCAATTGGAGCCGTTTTACCATCGCCCACAACCGTCACTTGAACCCCATCCTTACCCGCCGGAATCACTGCGATCGAGGCAATACCGGGAGCGGGATTATTTTGACGATAGGGCTGATTGTTAGCCAATTTCGTATTGAATACATAGGCATTCCAAGTATTACCGCGATTGGTATTAAATACTTGAGGCGGTTTGCTGCCTGCCTTGGTTTGAAGGACAATATCCATACCGCTTGCAGCAGGATTCAATTGAACATTGGTGACTTGTGTAATGTCAGCGGCGATCGCTGGAAGAACCGTTGCAACCAACATTGTTGTTGTGACAAAAGTTCCGCTCATGCTAAAAAAATCTTTCACGGGACGCTCCTAAGAAATCAAAAAACTCAAACTCAAAAAACTCAAACTGATAGATGAATGAACGCGAACCTTATTTCTTAGGTGGCGTAGATGGGCTTGCACCCGGACTTGGACTCGCTGTCGGAACTGGAACTAGCAATTTCGCTTCTTCCGGACTAACAGGAATCAAGGCATCCATCTTGAAAGACGTTTTCAAAACAGTGTCTGGCTGACAGTTCCGCAACGCTTCTGGAATAGGCGAATTTGAATTAATTTCATACAAAATCGGCGATCCACCTTGACGACCCACCGCAATATTCATATTGCGTAATACCAATAACGGCTGCAAACGCTCAATCGTACGGAAAATTTGTTGAGTTTGATTGAAGTTTCCCTCAAACGCCACATCAACCGTATCCCGCTTCAATTTATTATTGAGTTCTGCCCCCAACGAGCCATCTGTCACCAGATTAGGTACTGCCGGTGTCGCTGTCGCCGCTGTCGCCGCTGCCGTCGAAACCACTGGTTTATAACTGGTTAACTTCGCATCTGCCACCAATGGCCCGATCGCTTCTTCAAACCGCTGTCCATCTGGAATCGTGGTGAATTGCTCCTTGACCCAATCAGGGCAGCTCGCTAATTTCGCACGTTTTGCATCTATGATGCCGCTGTTATTCCGCTTGATCAATTGGTTCAGATCCAAAAGGAGGGTATCCATGTTTTTCTGTTGAGCAAACAATGATAAAACCTTCTGCCGCTGTTGCTGAACCTCAGCTAAACGAACTTTGGCTTTTTTCAGATCCGCCTCAATCTTCTGTGAATCACCAAGTTGGGCCTCTTTTTCCTTCACCTTGGCATCCAAAGCTTCAGTTTCCAGACGTAATGGTTCAACAAAATTCATCCAGCCAAAGGCTGCCAACCCAATCCCCAATACTCCCAAGCAAATGCCGCTAATAATGGGGGTAAAGGTAATGCCAAAAGCACTGGGGTAATTCGGTTCATTATTAAAATCCGCATCAGGCGGAATGAAATCTCCACTCATGCTCATGGTTTTACTCCCTTACTCTTGAGGGCTTCAACGCGGGTAACTAAACCCACTGCGCCTTTACGATCGAGTTCACGCAACAAGTCTGATGAAGGAACTTCCGACATCTTACTTTGCACCGTGAATGTAACCCGTCCAGGCAGTTTGATGGACTGATTATTGTTATCTTTTGGTTTTTCTTGTCCCGGCTTCACGGGCAGCTCAACCGCTTTTGGAAGCGAAATTGCAGGCAAAGGTTTAGAATCCAAACGTGTGGTCTCAACAATTTTAGTTTCGTCTGGATTGAGGAAGTTTGACTTCTTCAAAATGACCAACAAATCATTCACCTGGTCAAAATCATTCGCTTCACCCTTCATGGTGACATCCAGCGAATAGACCGGATTAGTCCCCGCAACAGGTGCTCCTGCTGCGCTCGGAGCCTGAACAATAGAGGTGATTTGAACCCCCGGTGGAAGCCGTTCCCTTAGATCTTGCGACATCGCAGACCAAGGCTTAATTTGATTAAATACGGTCGCGAGGGCTTTGATTTCACCTTCTGCATCCGCCACCTTTTTCTTCGCCACATCTAGCTCCTTTTGCTTAGAGGCGATCGCCCCAAGCTGAGCGTCCAGATTAGCTTCCTGTTGGGTCAACTCACCTTTTTGCCAGGTGTAATAGCCCCATGCGCCGCCTGTCAATGCAAGCAGAGTCAAGGCTGTCGCAATTCCGGCATAGAGTGGAACTGGACTTTCAGCACCACCAGTCGGTCGCCGTACTACCCCACCCCGCGAAGATGTCGCACCGGGTTTCAGGTCAGGACGATCGTTGAGAAAATTAATATCGAGATTAAACATTATGCCTTAAGCCTCCCGTAAACCCAACCCTAAAACCACGCCCAGCCCCGATCGGAGGCTTGCGGGGAGGTCTGCTGTCGTCTCTAATGAGAGCGTTTCTACCGGATCAACGAGGCTACAAGGTAAGCTCAATCGTTGGGTAAAGAACTCATCAATTTGACCAATAGCAGCCCCTGGACCTGCCAGTAATAGCTGCGCCACTTCGAGATTCTCACCTTGATTGGTATAGAAATCGATCGATCGTCGCAGTTCATCTGACAGCTCTCCCAAAATCCGCAACATGGCGGCAGTTCCAGGATTCCCACCGCTGGGCCGACCGGACGCATCCACATTCAGCGGAATCGTCATGCCCTGCAACAAATCAATGCTGCGCGAGGCGGGAAGATTCATGGCTCTCGATAGTGCGCTTTGAATTTGGAATGTCCCAATGGGTACAGTCCGAGAGAACTGAGGCACGCCGTCTACCGTAATGGAGATTTCCGTACTTTCAAATTCAATGTCTACAATGGCCACGGCTTCTTGAGATCCAAACTGCCGAAGCTGTTCGCGAATCGTCCGAATCAGGGCAAAACTACTAATTTCCAAAACATCCAATGTCAAGCCTGCCTGCTGGAAGGTTTGGATATAAGAATCAGTCACCTCACGGCGAGTTGCGACGAGAAGAACTTGCACTTTTTCAATGCCATCTTCGTCAACAAATAGCCCGAGTTTCTGATAATCCACATCCGCTTCTTCGCGAGGGAAGGGCAAATAGAGACCCGCTTCTTGGTTTAAAACCATGTCGCGAAGTTCTCGATCGTCCAACTCAGCCGGAACTGGAATGATGCGAGTAACGGTATCTCGACCACCATGAATTGCCGTCGCTGCTTGCTTTGCCTTGATTTTATTCTCAGCAAGTGCAGTTTGAATAAGCTCCGCCATCGCAGCTTGATCAACAATCTTCCCTTCTTGGAAAACGCCTTCAGGAACGGGAACGGTTGCATAGTTAACAAGCCGTTTTTTTCCACCCTTCGAGCTAAGTTGGGCGATGTTAATCCGATCGGGGGATAGCTCAATGCCAATCCCCTTCGATCCTTTTGAAAATAAACCTTTTAAACTAACCACAGCACTGATAATCCAAGATGAATTAGGTTAAAACCAGCAAAACAAGCGAACATCGGCTATCACTAACTTAGAGAATCTTCTCCAGTTCAGGGCTAACTTTTTCGATAAATCGAGAGTAACGCTACTGAATAGTACATAACGGATTCAAAAATGGATAAATGTTTTTATTCAAAACAGTCAATTCACGATAAAAACCCTGAACCTTTCCTCATTTTTGCTTCTGAATTTTAAGGCCCACACTTAATAATTTGAGTTGATGTATAAAACGAAGATACTACCCCATAAGCGATAGTACATAAGATTTCTAAAAACGCACGACTTTTTTTAATTTAGTTTTAAGGCGAGTTTTAAAGCTAGTTTTAGAGTCGGTTTGAGCAGTCGTTTAGTGTGATCTAAACCCTAGCCCCACCGCACCTAACTCCACAACATGACTGGCCAAGTGTTCCAAAGAAATATAGCCACAGCAACGATCGCTAGCACCATTTCAGTCAAATTTCCGACCACTGAACCCAATCCGATCGCAAGACACACCTTCCCCGCCATCTTGAGTCGAGGGACAATCGTCAAATCCCGCCGATACAAAAACTCCCCCGCAAACCCACCGAACAATCCACCCGCCAAAATCCCAAAAATCGGGCCACCGATCGGTAGCGCAGGCAAAAAGCCAACGAACCCCATCGCCATTCCACCCATCATGCCCCACTGACTCCAAGCACTTGCCCCGACTTGCTTTGCGCCTAAATAACCTCCGAGCCATTCCACCGCCGCACTCAGAATCAATACTAAAAAAATCAAAGAAAGTGGCAGTAATGCGATCGCAAACTTAGTGGCAAAGCACCACACCAAAATCGCCATCAAAATTAAACTTGGCCCCGGCAATCCTGGCAACACTGCTCCCACAACCCCGACTAACATCACCACCACCAAACTCCCATACAGCGCCAACATTGCCATGACAAGCCCTCTAAAAACTAAAAACTAAACGTCCTTTCGTGGGTATCAAAAGACCCGATCCCCTAATTTTTTAACTATCCTTTTAGGATCTGGACCCTGCGTACTGGGCAAATCGATCGCGCCCCTCATCTAATGTCTTGGGTACACCATTGGGATACATACTAGCGATCAAGGCGCTCAACGTCTCAAAACGATTACCGGGATCGGGATGGCTCTTGAAAAATTCAGGTTGCCGACTGCCACCACCCGCCGCTGCCAAAATTTTCATTACCTGCAAAATGCCGATCGGACTATAGCCCGCCTGCGTCATGAACTGTAACCCCATGCGATCGCTTTCCGATTCATCCTTACGACCATAACGCAAATCGACAAGATGGTTGACCGCTCCCGCGATCGCCGCCGCCCCCTGTCCTCCATCATTTCCACCACTAGAAACAATCCCCACCGCATTGACTAGCGACGATCCTAGATTTTGTTTGGCCAAATGCTCGGCTCCATGTCGGCCCACCACATGACCAATCTCATGCCCAAGAACCGCCGCAAGCTGAGCTTCCGAATCCAGCCGACTTAGCAATGCAGCGGTAATGAACACCTGACCACCGGGCAAGGCAAAGGCATTAATAGTTTTTGGATCTCTGAGTAGATAGGAACTCAAAGGGATAGGGTGATTTTTGAGCCGTTGAATTTTTAACAACCCGATCGCCCACGCTGTTGACATAGGCTTGAATCGATTCATTTGGATAAAGACCACCGTATTGCGCCGCCATTTTTTGACGACTTTGCAGCCCCAAAACGATTTCTTGGCGAGGAGAAATCTGAATCCGTTGTTTTTCACCCGTCACCGGATTTATATCTGTTTGCCCGTAATAGCTAAACAACCCGCCAATGATGAAAACTGCCCCTAATATCAACCGAATTAAAAAAGACATAGTTTACGCGCCAATTGTAAACGAACGAACAGCATCAGCCTTGAATTATCACTAATCCGCATCCGTGAAAGTACGGTTAGACTTCAATTGTGCAACGATCGCTTTTTCTTTAACGTGAACTTATCTTAAGAACTAACCAATCAAGGCCAAGACTCTTATCGAAGAATGACCTACCACATAACTATGAACTGTGCCGATCGTTCCCGACACCATGATTCAGGATCACCACGATGTTCTGACGTTAATGCATTCCTTAAAATTTGGTTGGCTATATTTGGCTATATTCAGTCGTCGATCGATAAACCAAATCAGGTCACAAACTAAATGCCAATTGAAGACTCGGTATTCTTACACCCTGAGGTTCTGGCTGAGCTGACTTATTCACTGCTGTGCAATATTGCGAATAAGAACAACCCTGACATTGATTTCCTGGTTTCGCATCCCAAACTGCATCATGTCGAACTTGCCAAGCCAAATCCTTCAATACTCGCATAACCTGACGCTTGTGCCGATCGGTCGTCGCATACCTCACCTTCTCACCCGATCGTAAAAACAACAAACTCACATACTTCAAACTTTGACCATAGGTTTGCTCTAATGCCAAGGCATATAGTCCCAACTGCAATTCCATTTCAGAAGTTTTCGGAGATTTAATATTCTGAGTTGATTTGTAATCAATCAATTCCAAACCATCATCCAAATAGTCAATCCGATCGTATCGCCCTGTCACTGAAAACTCTAAATTCTCAAACTGGATCGTCGCCTGAATTTTTCCCTCTATGGCCAAGGGTTGCCGAAATACTGATTCAGTCGCAATGAACTTCTGATAATAGTTCTCTAAAATCGATCGTCCCTCGCGCACTTGTTTATTCGTCAACGTCGTCGCTGCCCGAGTCCAACAATCACTAATCCAGCCCCAATCCGGCACCCGATCGCCTTGGGTCCAACCGCCATGACATTGGGCCAACGCATCATGCAATGCATTTCCCAAAACCGCCGATCCAAACCCTTCAGTAACCGGGACGCGCTTCTCGTACTTCAAAAAATAAGCATAGGGACATCGCTGGTACGCATTCAGCTTTGTCGCAGAAATTGGATACACCATAGCCGCAACTCATCAGGTGTTAAGGACAATATTGAAAGATTGAACAATTACCGATCGAAACCAAACATCACATGACCCCACATAGATAGTATCTGTGCAGACCATTTCAAACAAAATCAAACAAAATCAAATGAATGTCAAATCAAATCTAAAGCCGATCGCATCCTCTACAGGTCGTGGTAGAAACCCATAAAGAAAATCAACCTCAAATCCAAAATCCTCAATTCACCATTCTCAATTCAAACTTCTCAAGAAGCGGCATCAGCGGGACGACGGAAAATCGAATCTAGATAAATGCGCGCCGTCTGACGATCGTTGCCTTGTTCAGGACTTCGGTTCTGGAGCAAAAATAGCGAAATCGCTGCCGAAAAAACACGATCTTGGTCCCAATCAGGACGGCCTTCTAAAAAGCCAACCAACGAACCATGTAGCGTTTCGGGAAGTTCGACAAGTAGGCTGATGGGAGTAGGGTTCATGTGTTGTATACCTGTATCGATTGGGACAGAAATCAGCTCATTCATATTCGTATAGATCACCTGTATGTCTTGTGGTATCAGGGATGCAGACGTTTTTTGAAAGCGCTCGTTTCAAGGTCGTTTTATTCTGCTCGATCATCCCAATAAGGTCAACCTTGACGATGGTGAATTTAGGATTTTTACGATCGCTCAACTCACGAAGGAATGCGGGTTTCAAGCTTTTTTTTCGGCTCCTTGGTTGTCAGATCTGTGGAATTGAGACTAGGGGAACGATCGATCGATTCTTTTCCACAAAAAAACGTTCTCGTTGAACGATCGACCCAAGTCTTGGGGAAAAGCATGGATTCTCTGGGGAAAACTTTGTGTGAAACTGTGGACAATTCCAAAATAGACTGTGGAATATCTGGGGGATATAAAACAATAACAATTCCTTTGAAAATACTCATTTTTTTTGCTAAGAAATCCATTTTTTAGGAGATGGGGTGAGCAATGGGACAAATGAGTGGGACAAATCAGTTGCTTCGCATGAAGAAACGTAAAAATCAGCCCCAATATAAGGGGCAATAAGGCGGAATTCATCGGGTTATAATATTTGTTGAGAAACGGGAAGCTTGTACGGGTAAATTTAAGGAATTAATTCCTTAGGATGTAAGGGAGATCAACCTTGGACGACAATTACTCAGTCTATCTTCGTCGCATCATGCGATCGACTCTACCGGATACCTACGAATCTCAAGTCCGCAACGTTCAGTCGTCGGGGAAATTTGAGCAGACGGAATCTGGAACGTGGATGCCTACAGCATTTCCTGGCTATACGGTCGTGACACCACCGGGGCGCGAAGATGCTGCCAATGAAAGCTTGTATGAGCGCTTAGCATCCTTCCAGCAGGAATTGTTAGGCACGTTGAGTTCACAACTCTTTATTCCGGTACCACCGTCCAGCTTCCACTTGACCGTCGCCGATTTGATTTGGAGCGATGCCTTCGACGATGCACTCAAAGCCGATCCGGATTTCGAGCAGAAACTTTGTCTATCTGTTAAGGAAAGCTTCGAGCAAAGCAGTCACCTAAGTACTAACCAGCCGATTTCTTTTCGCGTAGTTGGGTTGATGGTCATGACGCGCTCCTTGACGTTGGCTTTGGCCGCGACGGATGAAACGGGTTACAACCATATTCTGGAACTGCGCCGATCGATTTATCAAAGTCCTCGTTTGATGTCAATTGGCATTGATCAGCAATACCACTTCACGCCGCACATCACCTTGGGGTATTTCGGGGATCTCAGCACAGTTGATCGATCGGCGTTGGCAGTGCAGATCGATCAACTGAATCAGCCTTGGGTGGGTTCCGAGGAGACCTTCTCACTGAAGACCGCCCAACTGCGTCAATTCCCGGATATGTCGTCCTATGAACGATCGGATGATTGGGCTAGTTTCACATTTTAAGTAGTTTTGCTATTTAAGACAGATTGCTAAAATCCCACAAAAAAGGGCGTGACTCTTATGAATCGCGCCTTTTTTAGATCTTAGTAAAACAATTTTAGTAAAACAGAGCAACTTTACTCTTCTTCAGAACGATCGATTTGGACCAACTGAATGTGTTTGTACCCTAATTTAATCAGAAACTGATCACCGGGTTTGAGTCCCATGCTAGAGGTGTAAGCAGCGCCAATAACAATTTGACCATTTTTATGAACGCTAACTCGGAAGGTTGGTTCGCGTCCGCGTCCGTCTTTTGTGCTTTCTGGATCAAGTCCAAGTCCTTTAGCGACTAGAAGCGCATCATAAAAGTCAGTTACAGTAATGCGAGTCTGATTTTTCTTGCTGACGGTATAATATCCGCATTGCTTCGCCTGTTCACGACGAGCGAGATGGGAAAGTTCCTTAACTTTACTAAGGAGAGCCTTTCCAGTTAAGGGCGATGTTGCTGCTTCAGGCATTCTTCAAACAGTTTCCTTATAAAAATTTAGTTTGTTCCGTCAATTCATGCTTATTTTATCGTCAATGGATCGAATTTGTAAAATTCTTCAAATATTTTTCTGAGTGACAAATTGCCAATCTAGATATTATTGAAATCCAGATGTTTGAGGGAATCGCGCACAGCGGAATCGCACACAGGGTATCCTAGTGATACGAAATCAATCTTTGATCATAACTATGCAAGTCCAGTTTCAAATTCTCCGTCAACATCCGGGTGAATCTCCTCGCATTGAGCATTATGTGGTGGAAACGGAGCCTGGAAACTCGATTTTGGATTGTTTGAATCAGATTAAATGGAATCAAGACGGATCATTGACCTATCGTCGAAATTGCCGAAATATGATTTGTGGCAGTTGTGCAATGCGAATTAATGGCCGATCGACCCTAGCTTGTAAAGAGAATATTGGTCAAGAAATTGCGCGGTTTTGTCCTGATTTGAAGCCAGGAGAATTGCCGACTATGACGATCGCCCCCCTGAACAATCTGCCTGTTATAAAAGATTTAGTAGTAGATATGAAGCCATTCTGGGGAAAGCTGGATGCAGTGCAACCCTATATTAGTAGTGCGGCGCGTCAGGTACCGGAACGAGAATTTTTGCAGACTCCTGAAGAACGCTCGCGTTTGAATCAGGTGGGTAACTGCATTATGTGTGGAGCCTGTTATTCCGAATGCAATGCAGCGACGGTGAACCCGGATTTTGTTGGGCCTCACGCGTTGGCCAAGGCATATCGGATGGTGGCGGATAATCGGGATGGGGAAACGGAATCTCGATTGGAGAAGTATAACGAAGGTACAGATGGCGTTTGGGGCTGTACACGCTGTGGTCAATGTAATTCTGTTTGTCCAACAGAAGTCTTTCCCTTGGATCAGATTAGTAAGGTGAAGGGCGAGATTTTGGCACGGGTGGATGATCAAAAAAGTCGGGCCGTGCGACATCGTAGGCAGTTGATCGAGTTGGTAAAGGAAGGCGGTTGGATTGATGAGCGCAAGTTTGGGGTGAATGTGGTGGGGAATAAGGGGCGAGATTTGGCGGGAATGGCGAGTTTAGCTCCTTTGGGTTGGAGAATGTTGACAAAAGGTAAGTTTCCCATGGGGTTTGAGGCAAGTGAGGGGGCGAGTGAGGTGCGATCGTTGATTGAGGCGGTCCAAGATGCGCAAAAGAATGATTCGAGCAAACGTGATGGGTGAAGTGATCGGTTTTGAGAGATGATCAAATAGATTTTTATTGAGAGAGTTGTGATGGCTGATAAATCAAAGAACGATTCTAAAAAGGCAGATGTTAAAGCGGCAGATATTAAGGCAGATGCTAAAAAAGACATGATCGTAGACCCAGATGCACCGGGATTTGGTTGGTCTCGTTATGCTGAACAAATTAATGGTCGATTTGCGATGATTGGATTTGTGGCCTTGCTGGCATTGGAAGTATTCACGCAACAGGATTTCTTCGCTTGGTTGGGGCTTCGGTAGATATGGCTGCGGTAGGTACGACAGCGGTAAGTATTCCAGCAGTAGGTATGACGGCTCCTTGGTTTTGGCGATCGCTTCCTCTGAATCAGCAAACGGGTTCGGAGGTTTTTAGCAAGCTATTTGCATCGGAGTCGATCGCAACCTTGCTAGAAAGCCCATTCCCACCGTCGCCAGATTATCCTTATTTGGGACGGTTTTCTATTTGTGCTGGCGGGCCGCGTCGGTTGGGAGATGGATCTCATGCAATGTGGACTCCGAAATCTGGGGATGTGTTGTCGTTTTTGCGATCGCTCACCGTTTCTGATTCGTCGGATTTTTCAAATGTACCCAAAGATTTACCCTTTGTAGGCGGTTGGTTGGGGTGGCTGGGATATGATTTGGCTTGGGAAATTGAATCTCTACCCATTCAAAATAATGATGAATTACCGTTCCCAGTCGCATTTTGGTATGAGCCGTCTTCGTTTGCGGTCTTAGATCACGAAGCTCAGGTACTTTGGTTAGCGGTGAGTGATGAATCGGATGCGTCTGATTTGCTTCATCGATTAACCCAAAGTCTGCCCCCTGAGCTAGCCAATCTTAAATCGATCGATCGCGCTTTAGATAGTAATGATGTACGCGAGAGTAAGGCCGTACGGTTTTTAACCCAACAATCAGAGTATGAGGCGGCGATCGCGACTGCCAAAGAATATATTCGATGCGGTGATATTTTTCAAACCAATATTTCGCTGCGATTTGAAACCGAAACAAGCCGATCGAGTTGGAATATTTATCAAGCATTACAGCGCATCAATCCGTCGCCCTTTGCGAGTTATTGGCGATCGCCCTTTGGAGATGTGGTGAGCTGTTCGCCGGAACGATTGGTGTCATTGGATAGCGATCGAATTGCGCAAACTAGACCCATTGCCGGAACCCGTCCGCGTGGTCAAACCACTGAAGAAGATTTAAGCTTGGCAACAGACTTGCGATCGAATGAGAAGGAATGCGCTGAACATATTATGTTGGTGGATTTGGAGCGCAATGATTTGGGGCGAGTATGTGAATTTGGATCGGTGATAGTTGATGAATTGTTAGCGATCGAGCGTTATAGCCATGTGATGCATTTGGTGAGTAATGTTCGAGGGAAACTCCGATCGCAATTCGATGCTATTGATTTAATTCGGGCCACTTTTCCCGGCGGAACAATTACGGGATGTCCGAAGGTGCGTTGCATGGAAATCATTGAAGAATTAGAACCTGTGCGTCGTAGCTTGTTTTATGGCTCTTGTGGTTATCTAGACTTGCGCGGGCAATTAGATTTGAATATTCTAATTCGTACATTATTATATGTCCCTAATCAGTCAGGTTCAGCGCAGGTTTGGGGACAAGTGGGTGCGGGGATTGTGGCAGACAGTGTGCCAAGTCGAGAATGGTATGAGTCATTACAGAAAGCAACTGCGCAGTTAAAAGCCTTAAGTGAAGATATTAGGTGAAGATCCTAGGTCAAGGGGTTAGATTGTAAAAGAATCAAAAAGATGTAGACGATCGCTATCAGTATGAGCACCCTAGTTTTATGATTTAGTGGCTTAATTTGAATTTCACAACTTAACCGCATGAATTTTATCGTCTAATTCAAGTCATGCATAAGCTACTCAATTAAGTTTCTATTCTATACCTATCATAGTATATTTCGGTGCTTTTCATGAAAATTAGCGTCATTATTCCCTGCTTTAATGCTGGCGAAACACTTGCTGTTCAGTTAACGGCATTGACTAATCAGGTTTTGTTCAGACTTCAACCCTCAGATTGGGAAATCATTGTTTCTGACAATTTGTCCACGGATAATTCCTTGGATGTGGCTAAACGGTTTTTTAATCAAATTCCAAACTTAGTGATTTGTTCCGCATCCGATCGTCAGGGTGTTGCCCATGCTCGAAATGTCGGAGCCAGAGTCGCCAAAGGAGAATTCTTAGCCTTCTGTGATGCCGATGATGTTGTTTCAGAAACTTGGGTAGAGGCTATGTTTGATGCACTTTCTTACCATCGATTTGTGGCTAGCCGTTTCGATCATCAGAAGTTGAATGATATGGATGATGGCGTTCAAACCAGCCATTTACAAGACATTAGTCCTCGTTTTTTGCAACATGCAGGCGGCTGTGGAATGGGTGTTCATGCCTCAATTCATCAGGCTGTGGGAGGATTTGATGAAGAGATTGCGTGGCTTGAGGATATGGAATATAGCTTTAGAGTACAGGTCTCTGGATGTTCTTTGTTTTTTGTCCCACAAGCCGTCATCTATATCCGACATCGTGCCACCG
>JAYUEU010000128.1:0-10239 GCA_043739065.1 Synechococcales cyanobacterium
CGGCTAAATGACTTGAGGTATTAAAAATGACACCTGCTAACTTAATCAACTTCCCTTGATAGCCCAGCAGATGTACCGATCGGACCCCTTGCAATCCAGCTTCTACTAGTAATGCTCCAATCCAATTCCCCGTTTGCACAATAGTTTCTGACGCAATCCCCAGTCGTGATGCGACTTGCATTCCATTGCTACCAATACAAAATACTAAATGGTTTGAATGCTGAGCTTTATCCCGAAGACTTTGTTGAAACTCTTCAAAATGAACTTCTGCGGACAATGGTTTTGAAATACCACTAGTACCGAGAAGTGATAGCCCTTCCACAATGCCAAAGGCTGCATTTGAAGTTCGCATTGCCAACGATCGTCCTTCGGGCAAAATTATTTGCACTATTACAGATTTTTCTGGGGGAATTAAGGATTCAAGATTTGCACTAAATAATCGACGGGCATACTGATAAATGGCAGGTTCTCCCGATGTCAGCGAAATTCCCAACCCCTCGCCTCCGACTAAGATAAGACTCTCGTTTTGCCGTGGAACAAGCTGAACCTCAGCCCAAATGGGAGTATTGCGGGTTAAATCAAGATTATCTCCCGGATCGCTTACCGTAATCGCTAGGGTCCGATCGTCTCCTAATTTGGCAACACTCGCGATCGCAATCTCCGCCATACCCACACCATCTAACAAATCAAGCTGCACTGAATCAGCCTGTGCCAAATTAATTACTTGCACTGATGAAGTTCTTGGGGCATCTTGAAAATGTAATTGTAGGTGAGAAAGTATGTGACAAAGCGCTGCCTTTGCTGCTGCTACGGCAAAAACCGGGAGCGTATATCCAGTACCGCGAGACATAGACAAACCTTAAATTATAAATCAGGAGAAATAGAAAAATAGACTTTAGAGTATCCGCCGTTCTCCCCCACCAATGCCACAATTCATCTTAAAATCAAAACACCTGTCTGCCCGAATCATTTTTCTGTCACCCTATGCCCTACCCCACCGGACTAACTCACGAAGACGTTCTTCGCCGTCGCGCCGCAGGACAAGGCAATAATGTAAAAGTCCAAACTAGCCGATCGTATCTCGAAATTTTTCGGGAGAATATCCTCACCTTCATCAATATGGTGTTTTTCTCCATTAGCGGCATCATGATTGTCTTACGGCGATATAGCGATGCGATTTTGGTCGTGGTGATTATTCTGATGGGTGTGGTAATTGGCATTGTCCAAGAGATTTGGGCCAAGCGAAAACTAGACGAAATTGCCCTATTGCAACGCCCAACGGCCACAGTCATTCGAGAAGGTGCGGAGTTTGAAATTACGCCAGATCAGTTAGTTTTGGGCGATATTTTAGTAGTGAAAGCCGGGGATCAAATTTTAGTCGATGGCATGATTTTTGGCGACGGTAAGGTCGAAGTTGATGAATCATTGTTGACGGGCGAATCGGATTTAATTTTAAAAACTAGCGGCCATGAGGTATTCTCTGGAACCATCTGTGTTAGCGGCTGTGCTTATTTTGAAGCCACTCAAGTGGGCGCGAATACTGTTGCTTATAAGCTGATTTCTGGGGCACGATCGTTCCGTAAAATTCTCACCCCACTTCAGCGCGAAATTAATTTAATTATTCGAGCCTTACTCCTTGTGGCCTGTTTCCTGTGGCTATTGGTCATGATTAGCTTTTTCAGCCGAACCTATAGTTTTTCAGACATTGTGCAACATGCGGCGGTTGTCGCGGGGCTAGTTCCGGCAGGGCTATTGATTGCAATTACGGTGGCCTATGGGACGGGGGCGCTGCGGATGTTGGGGCAAGATGTACTGATTCAGCAGGCCAATGCTGTGGAATCCTTGAGTCATGTGGATGTGCTGTGTCTTGATAAAACCGGAACCCTCACGGCGAACCACATCAATCTGCAATCTATTTATGGAATAGACTATCCCGAAGCCGCCCTGCGGCAAATCTTGGGTGATTATGCTTGCAACACGACCGCACCAAACCGTACCTCTGAAGCACTCGCGAACGGCTGCGAAGGTACAGCACGGCGGGTTGTGGCTGAAATAGCTTTTTCCAGTGCCCGAAAATGGAGCGCTATTGCCCTCGCACCACTCACCACTGACGAAGCGCAAGCCTATGTTTTGGGTGCACCTGAAATGCTAGAAGGAACGCTTACCTTCACAGATGAAATCCGATCGCTGTTGCAAGCAGGCACTTCTCAAGGGTTACGGGTATTGATCTTTGCGATGGCGGCTGGAACCGACTGGATGACTACCTCTGAGACTGTGTTGCCGTTGTTGAAACCTTTGGCTGTTCTATACTTTAGCGATCAATTACGAACTAATGTCGCCGATACTTTACACCAATTCCGCGCTGCTGGGGTCGAGCTTAAGGTGATTTCCGGTGATAATCCTGAAACTGTCGCCTCTTTGGCAAGACAAGCGGGGTTGTCGGTAGACGGAGATCTCAAAGTAGTCTCGGGTCTGGATCTGGCGAAATTAAGTTTAGCGGAGTTTGATCAAGTCGCAAAAACAGCAACGGTCTTTGGTCGCATTACTCCAGAACAAAAGGCCGCCATTGTAAAATCTCTGCGAACTCAACATCGCTATGTCGCAATGATTGGAGATGGTGTGAATGATGTGTTGTCGTTGAAGCAAGCTAATCTTGGTATTGCGATGGAAAGTGGTAGTAAAGCAACCCGATCGGTGGCCGACATCGTATTACTAAAAGATTCCTTTGCCTCCTTGCCCCATGCCTTAATTGAAGGCCAACGAATTCAAAATGGGATTCGTGATTCTCTAGCGATTTTCCTAATTCGGATTGCTTCCGTCACCATATTGATTTTTTCCATTGCAATGGTGACCGATAGTTTCCCAATGTTCAACAAACAAAGTGCATTACTAGCCTTATACGGTACAGGTTTACCTACAGCGATGTTTCCAATTTGGGCGCAACCGGGAACCACTAAAAAACGCCAAAAAGTACTACGATCGATTCTCCATTTCATAGTCCCGGCCACCATTACCATGACGATCGTGGCGTTGTTTGTATATCTATTGTTTTTGATGCGAGCCATTCTGGATTTACAACCCGGACTTCGGCTCACCGATGCAGACTATGCCCTACCGCGAACTGCGCTTGTGGCCGTATTGATTTTTTGTCATCTATTACTCCTACCATTCCTCAAACCCCCGACTCGACATTGGGTGGGTGGAGAATCCTTGAGCGGAGATCTGCGTTATTCGGGCATTGCATTAATCATGGCGGGAGTGACATTACTTACCTTAATGGTGCCAATATTACGAGACTTTTTTGAATTAGCAACTTTAAGTAGTACGGATATTTTGTTCTTAATTACGGTGGCATTAGAATGGGCTTTCATTCAACGGGCAATATGGCGGAGTCGGTTTTTCGATAATTTCCTGGGTGTCGATTTACGTTAATGCTAATGCTCAATCCATTACTATTTTCCTGAAATTATGACTCAATCTTCATCTAACGTTCCGGCTTCATCTACCGATCCCAATATCTCTGTTCACTGGCTTGAAATCGTCGCCATTAGTCTCGGCGGCATTGGACTACTCGGAGCGGCCATTATTGGTCTTAGCCATAAGCTTCAAACAAACATGCATGAAGCCAAACGGGTAGAAAATATCGCCCACAACCTAATTACCTATCAATTTCCTCAATCTTCCAAAGGTCGTATTGGACTCAGTATTGGGGCTGAATCCTTTGCGGTGATTACCGATCGGATCAACAATCCAAACCTACGTCTATTTGTTCAAGCCTCTCCGGTTGATGGTGTGGAACGATCGTCTCTTTTAGTGCGCGAATATGCGTTGGGTTCGGGTTGGCGTGGCAACTGGGAGATTGTTCAAGAAGAAACGCAGCCCTTTCTGTATTGTCATCAAACGGTTAATTTAGAGATCAGTCGAGGCCGTTGGTCTTATAGGGATAATGGAGAACCTCGTCCGGCTATTGAGTACAGCATTGACACAACGATCGATGGTTATGATCAAACTATTCGGATTTTGGCAACGGGAACTAATGCCGAACCGCTTGCCCGAGATTTATTGAAAAGTATTCAATGTCGTGAATAAAATTAGCATTAACGCTTAGAATTAAAGACTGACTAGCTCCGATCGAAGAGGCTCGGTTTCTGGTTCAGTTGTGATTTAATTTAAATTATTACGTTGCATTTCTTTAATTTTTTAACCTACCTAAAACAATCATCCGTTAAAGTCTTTAACTAAATCCATCACTATTGAGTGAAATTGAGCGAAAATCTGACGTATGAAGATTTTGGTTTTGACTTGGGAATTTCCACCTCGAATAGTCGGCGGTATCGCTCGCCACGTTGCAGAGTTATATCCAGAACTCCACCATCACGAGATTCATTTGCTCACGGTCCAATTTGGTGATTCGCTGCCTCAAGAGACTGTCGATGGCATTCATATCCATCGAATTTCCGTGGGCGAAAGTCAAAATTTCCTCCAGTGGATTGCCCGGATGAATGAAGCACTCGGTCGGTATGGTGGCGATTTGATGGCCGTTCAGCCGATATTGGATGCGCCGAGCTTTGACATAATTCATGCCCATGACTGGTTGGTGGGAGATGCCGCTATTGCGCTTAAAAATCGGTTTAAAGTCCCACTGATTTCCACCATTCACGCCACCGAATATGGCCGCAACAATGGTATCCACAATGATCTCCAGCGCTATGTCAATCATAAAGAAACCACATTAATCTACGAATCATGGCGCATTATTGTCTGTACAGACTACATGAAGCGAGAACTCCAGCAGGCGTTTCAGACTCCTGCGAATAAGTTAGATGTGATTTTCAACGGCATCTACTCTGCCAAAAAACGGATTGATCCCACGATTGATCGCATCGCATTTCGTCGTCGGTTTGCCCAAGACCACGAACAACTCGTGTACTATGTCGGGCGAATTACCTACGAAAAAGGCATTCTTCAACTTCTCGACGCAGCCCCCAAAGTTATTCATGGCTTACAGGGCAACGTAAAATTCGTCGTGATTGGCGGTGGCAATACTGACTCGTTACAGCAACGATCGGCAGAACTTGGCATCCAAAGCCACTGTCTATTCACTGGATTTATGCCCGATATCGAACTCGACCAATTCCAAACCATTGCCAACTGTGCCGTATTCCCTAGTCTGTACGAACCCTTTGGCATTGTGGCGCTCGAAAGTTTTGCCGCCAAAGTTCCGGTCGTCGTCTCAGATACAGGTGGAATGCCGGAAGTGGTGCAGCATGGCAAAACGGGCATTGTCACACAAGTGAATAATCCCGATTCGATCGCTTGGGGAATTTTAGAAATTCTCAGAAATCCCGATTACGCTCAAATGCTGGTGAAAAATGCCTACGAGGATCTTGAGCTTCGGTTTTCCTGGTCCCAACTCGCCCGTCAAACCGAACAGGTCTATGCCCGTGTGATTCATGAACGATCGCAAGTTGAGTGGTAGATTCAGTTTCGCCGTCGTTTCAGTCTAGTCCCCGCGTCAGAACGTCTCTTATTTAGTCTTCATGGCAAACCCAACACCCCGATCGTCTCAATTCAAGATTCCGAGCTTTAAAAATACGGCACTCTTTGAGCAAGCCATGACCCATCGCTCCTATGCCCACGAAAAAACAAAATCGGGCATTCAACCGGGCAGCGACAACGAGCGCCTAGAATTTTTAGGGGATTGCGTCCTGAATTTTGTTACGGGTGACTTTTTATATGAACATTTTCCAGACAAAGCCGAGGGCGAACTCACCACCTTACGAGCGGCCTTAGTCAATGAAGCTCAAGTGGCGGCCTTTGCCAATGCGATCGGGCTGGGGCAATATTTGAAACTAGGAGTTGGAGCCGAACGGGATCGATCCCGCGATCGGGCCAGCGTATTGAGCAGTACCTTTGAAGCGTTAATTGGTGCGTATTATTTGGACTGCGACGGAGACATTGAATCGATTCGTATTTACCTAGAACCCGTCTTCGAGTCCGTCATTCCGGCCTTAGAAAATACCGTCACCCAAACTAATCCCAAAAGCCAACTCCAAAACTGGGCACAGGTCCAGCACCATGAAATCCCCGAATATAAAATAATCACCAGCAGCGGACCCGACCACTCCAAAACATTCACCGTAGACGTGTCGGTCGCTGGGAAACTGCTAGGTAGAGGCAAGGGCCAAAGTAAACAAATTGCAGAGAAACTCGCCGCCCAGCAAGCGCTGAAGAAAGTCTTATGACGCTGATTATTGCAGGCGATCGTTCCGGCAGCGGAAAAACCACCATCACCCTCGCTATTCTTGCAGCGCTTCGTCAAAAGCAAATTGAGGTGCAATCATTTAAAGTCGGACCGGATTATATCGATCCCATGTTCCATGCCCGCATCACCGGACGGCCTTGTTATAATCTGGATCCCGTTCTTACGTCTGAAGATTACGTTCAGCATACCTTTCAGGCCCATACCGAAGGCTACACTCATGCACTCATTGAAGGTGTGATGGGTCTGTTTGATGGAGCCGCGATGCCGATGGGATTTGGCAGTACGGCGTTTATTGCGAAATTATTGAAGATTCCGGTGCTGTTGGTGGTCAATTGCCAAAGTACGTTCCAATCGATCGCCGCCCTAATCCATGGCTACCGTAGCTTTGACCCAACCGTAAATGTCGTGGGCATAGTTTTGAATAAAGTTGCTAGCGATCGGCACCTCATATTACTTAAAGCTGCGATCGAACCGCTTAACATTCCGATTGTTGGCGTGTTGCGTCGAGAAGATGAAATTAAATTACCCGATCGGCACCTGGGACTGATTCCCACCGACGAGTTGCCCCAGCTTACTCAGATCTTTGATCAACTAGCTGAATTAGGACTGCGATGTTTTGATTGGGATCGACTGCTGCCACTGTTGACCACGACCCGCACATCTGTCGTCAACTTGAATCAAGACCTAACCCCCCTGACCACGCCTGTCCGGATTGCAGTTGCTCGGGATGCCGCCTTCAATTTTTACTACGCGGATAATTTGGAACTCCTACAGACCCTCGGAGCCGAACTCGTCGAATGGAGTCCGCTGCGGGATACCCAATTGCCGGATGGGGTGCAAGGGCTTTACTTAGGTGGTGGATTTCCCGAAATGTTTGCGGAACAACTTGCGGATAATGTAAAAGTCGCCCGATCGGTGCGTCATGCGATCGCGGCTGAACTGCCTACCTATGCGGAATGCGGGGGACTCATGTATCTCGGCAACAGCATCCGAGATTTTCAGGGCCAAGACTATCCCATGGTGGGCGCGTTGCCGACCCAAGCCATCATGAGTAAATCCCTCACCCTCGGCTACCGAAATGCTGTTGCTAACATCAACACTCCAATATTGCGAATTGGCGATCGGCTTACTGGTCACGAGTTTCACCGATCGGAAATCACCACCTGTCCGATCGTGCCCATCTATCATCTGAGACGTTTAGAGCAATCTAACGGCGAGGCTGCTATTTCAGAAGGCTGGGGACGGGATAGTTTTCAGGCATCTTATTTGCATCTTCATTGGGGATCCACGCCGGAATTTCCCAAGCGTTGGTTATCCGCATGTCAAGGATGGCGTAAGATCGGGATATTCTAATGAATGATGAATTAGACAATTTCGTGGACGTTCCCATGACCGGACTGGTTGAGCAACTGACTCAAAAACTCGCCTCCCTCGATCGTCAAACCGACGAACTGAAGGCGAAGCTCGACCTAACTTACGATAGTTACCTCCACGTACTAGAGCGGGTTCTGCGTCAACAAGTGCTGCTGGCCTGCTACCACATTTGTACTGAAGGCTATCCCGAAGATTTTGTTAAATTGTCCATGACTCAGCGCTATGACCTCCAAAAGCACATTAAAACGATCGCCAAGGATAGCGGTTCTGCTCTCACAAAACTTTTAACCGATCCTCCACCCCCGCCCGTTCAACAGTCCAGCTTCTTTTCGACTCCCGACAGGTTTATGCCTGATGACGATGCATCGGGTGGAGAGACCTTCACTATGGGTCTGGATCCGAGTGTATTGTCACAATTCTCCGCAGGATTTTCTATTTCGCGGGTGGAGACGATCGGCGAAATTTTTGAAGATGATGACGACGAAATTGACGATGATTCTGATGATGACGATTCTGACGAGGTGGATGAGTCGGATGATGATGAATCCGATGAGGAACCGACTGGCCAACGATCGATGACAGAAGCAGATGCTCGTGAACTGCAAGCTATTTTGGCCCAAGTCGCGGCGGCCATTACGTCCAAAGAACCTACAACTCCGGTCGATCGTGTGTTGTCTTGGCAAGATGGCATTGAACGAACCATTCAAGACAAACTTTGCCAAGCGGCCTATCAAATCAATCAAGCCTTGAAAAATGCCCAACTAATTCCTAAAAAAGTTCCCGATCGTGCCCTAGAAGCTGCCTCCCGAGCGGATGGCGATGGTGCAACCGATATTCCTCATGTGATCCAGATGTTGGTAGAGCTGGGCCGGGTTGAGTCAAAGTTGGACAAGTCTGAGAATTCACCTGATGACGCCGATTCTTCAGGTGAATCCAAAAACAGTCGGTCAACCGATTCCTCGTCCAACATTGCTGCCGATCGAAAACAACGATCATCTATGCAGCGAATTCCGACCTTAACCCATGTGACGGCGTTGCAAATTCGTCTTGCTGAAGTTGAATTTCACGATCCGTTGTTGATGCGTTGGCGACGAAGTCTACGGGAACACACCCTAGAACTTCAATCTCTCACCCGAGAATATCGGAAATATCAACGTAAACGATCGGTTGCTGAAGCCCAAGTTGCATGGCGATCGACCTGGTTAAATGATGTTTGAATCAGAAAACAACCGGGCCAAATCTGAGCTGAATCAATCTCAGCTGAATCCACCGGAGCTAAAGATTGCGATCGTGGGAGATGTTCATGATCAATGGGATGAGAACGATCGGGATGCTCTCCATGCGCTGAATGTGGATCTGGTTCTATTTGTCGGAGACTTCGGCAATGAATCGGTAAATATTGTGCGTCAAGTTGCGGCGGTCAATATTCCCAAGGCCATAATTCTGGGCAACCACGATGCTTGGTACAGTTCCACTCGCAAAGGCCGAGAAAATTCTCCCTACGATCGCAAGCTAGAAGATCGTCTTCAACAGCAGCTTGACCTCTTAGGCGAGACTCATGTGGGCTACGGCAAGCTGGATTTTCCTGAGTTAGATCTTTCAATTGTGGGTGGGCGACCGTTTAGCTCCGGTGGACCCGACTGGAGTAATAAACGCTTTTATCGCGATCGTTATGGCATTCATAACATCACCGAATCTGCTGCAAAAATTGTCGAATCGATCGAACGCGCCACTTGCAATAGACGAATTTTAATTTCTCATAATGGACCTACCGGATTAGGTGCAGAAGCGCATGATCTCTGCGGCAAAGACTGGGAACCGATCGGCGGCGATCACGGCGATCCAGATTTGCAAGCTGCGATCGGACAAACCTTCTCCATCGGCAAACCTCTTTCTCTTGTCACCTTTGGTCACATGCACCACCGTTTACGTAACCGTCTTGGCGATCGTAAGCGATGGTCCGTTACCCCAGAAACTGCTTATTTGAATGCAGCCTGTGTTCCCCGTGTTCTCAAGACAGAGACTGGGATTCAGCGATTATTTTCCGTGGTGACGTTACAGGGGCAGACGATTACTAGTGCGGTCATTGTGCGGCTAGATGCGCGGCATCAGATCTGCGATCGGGACGACTTATTGGTTTCTTAGTCTTGTAAGTAGTCTGTAAAATGTCTGGCACGATCGGGTTATTTTAAAAGTCAGTTGTAAAACTATAGAAAGTTCTCAAAAATCTTCAAATGATTTGAAAAGTGTGATCAATGTCGGTACTATGAGTAAAGTGATCTAGCTAGCTTAGATTCGCATCCTTGGAGAGGTGGCAGAGTGGTCGAATGCGTCCGACTTGAAATCGGATGTACGGAAACGTACCGTGGGTTCGAATCCCACCCTCTCCGTTTTATTTGGTCATGTTTTATTTGTTCACCTATGTGTATTCCTATCTTTATGCTGTAGCTTTACAACGTTACGTAACGGATTTCCCATAAACCTCTTCTGGAAACGCCCGAAAGTAGATAAACTACAGATACAATTCAGTTAAGACAGCCCTTTAAAAGAACATCTCCTATGAGCGTAGTCAGCCAAGTTATTCTCACAGCCGACGATGA